>JBARAF010000021.1:0-5423 GCA_049791695.1 Croceibacterium sp. | reverse complement strand
AGCCCGGACAGGCTGACGGGAACGGTGCGGGCATCGCGGCCCGAAACCAGCAATTGCGCGTCCGAAGCGGCCAGTGCGCCGCTGGCGGCAAAGGGGGCGGCAACGGCAACCAGGCCGGCCAGCATGGCCCGGCCCGCGAGGCGGGTAAGGGTATTCATCGGCATTCTCTCCTGCATTCGGCCCGCCGCGCATCCATGTGCGCGGCATCGCCTTGCCGCCGATATAGGCGCGTCCGCCGGGCTGATCTATGCGCAGTGCAGCATTTGCACCTGCACAGGTTGACGCAAAACGCCGCGAATGTGCGCGACCTTTTCCGGTTTTCATCGCCGGTGCCGCCGGGATCGGTTGAAACCGGCAAGCAGGCGCAAAAGTGCAGAACTACACGGCTTTCGTACGGCACCGATAAAGCGCCCGCGCCGCGAATGTAGGAAAATGGCGGGAATGCTTTTCCCCGCCAATGTGAGGAACGCTTATCCCTTGCGCGTCAGCCGCTTGCGATTGGCCCGCACCGGCTTGGCATAATGCTCCACCGCCCGCGCACCCATCGCTTCCGGAGAAGCGGGCAGGCCATTGCCGAGCATCGCGGGCAGCAAGGTCATTCCGGCGGTCAGCTTTTCGCTGACCATCCGCCGCCCTTCCCGTTCCGCCCCGGCCCCGCCGCCCATCATCACCAGCGACCGCATCCAGATCACCATCCCCGCTTCACACGCGAGCATCCAGGTCTGGTAAGCGAGTTCAGCCGGCGTCGGATTGGTGGTGGACATAAAGCGGCTCCTTCAAATGCTGCAGTGCAACAACGACGGACCGGAGTAAAGGTGCCAGCACTTGTCTTTGCCCGAAAGATGCCCCCACTCAGGCTGGCGCTTTACGAAGCATCAGGACCGACAGCACCACGGTTACCAGCAGCAGCGCCGGGACATCACCGGCAAGGTGGCCCATGTGCATCGGATCGGCCAGCGACTGTGCGGCCATGATCGCCGCATGGACCGCGCTCGAAATGGCGGTGAACCAGATCAGCGAAGCATGGGCGGGCGGATTGGCAGCAGCACGGATGAGGAAAACGCCCAGCGTGGCGTAAACGCCGACGATCATCATGAAATACTGCGAGGCAGCGGGCGGTCCGTCATGCCAGGACCAGCCCGAAGGCCAGACAATCGACAGCGGATAAACGAGGCAGAATACCGCCCCGAAGGCAACGAGCGCGACTTGCAGCAGGCTATACTTTCCGATCATGGCTATTCCCCCCTGGAGGAGCGGGGAAGCTGCGCCTGTTCGCCATGCAAGGCAAGAGGCAGAAATCGTGCAGGAATTTCCCGAAAAAAATGCCTATAGCGCGCCTCATTCAGCCCAAATGCCCGCCACCGTTGCCCATTCCCGCACCCGCCAGCGGGTGACGAGGCCGTGGGTCACGTAGGGATCGCTTCGCGCAAACGCCTCGGCCGCGGCGGCATCGGCGAACAGCAGCAGCGCCTCCTCCGGCGCTGCCCCTTCCCCGTCATACACCGCGCCGCCGAGCAGCAGGTCGCCCCGCCCCGCCGCCGCAGCGGCAAGGGCGAGGTGTTCGGCCCGTAGCGCTGCGCGCCGGGCGAGGTAGTCAGGCGCGAGCGTGTAGGTGAGCAGCCAGCGGTGAACCGGCTGCCCCGTGTCAGTCATGCTCACGGTCACCCTGGCCGATATACAGTTCGCGCCCGCCTTCGTTGTAGACGCGGCTCATCTCGGCCATGCCCGCTTCGGCTTCCTCTGCCGCGACGAAGCTTTCCACCCCGGCGTTCTGCTTGGCGGCGAAATCGCGCACTTCCTGCGTGATCTTCATGCTGCAGAACTTCGGCCCGCACATCGAACAGAAATGGGCGGTCTTCGCGCCTTCGGCCGGCAGGGTCTGGTCGTGGTACTGTTCCGCCGTGTCGGGATCGAGCGACAGGTTGAACTGGTCGCGCCAGCGGAATTCGAAGCGGGCGCGGGACAGGGCGTCGTCGCGGACCTTGGCGGCGGGGTGGCCCTTGGCGAGGTCCGCCGCGTGGGCCGCCAGCTTGTAAGTCACCACGCCGACCTTCACGTCATCCCGATCAGGCAGGCCAAGGTGTTCCTTGGGCGTTACGTAGCAGAGCATCGCCGTGCCGAACCAGCCGATCATCGCCGCGCCGATGCCGCTGGTGATGTGGTCATAACCCGGCGCAATATCGGTGACGAGCGGCCCGAGGGTATAGAACGGCGCTTCGCCACAGACGGCGAGCTGTTTGTCCATGTTCTCCTTGATCTTGTGCATCGGCACGTGGCCGGGGCCTTCGATCATAACCTGCACGTCCTGTTCCCAGGCGCGCTTGGTCAGTTCGCCCAGGGTGTAGAGTTCGGCAAACTGCGCTTCGTCATTGGCATCGGCGATGGAACCGGGGCGCAGGCCGTCACCCAGGCTGTAGGCGATGTCATAGGCCTTCATGATCTCGGTGATTTCGTCGAACCGCTCATAGAGAAACGATTCCTTGTGATGCGACAGGCACCACTTGGCCATGATGCTGCCGCCACGGCTGACGATGCCGGTCACGCGCTTGGCCGTCAGCGGGATGTAGGGCAGGCGCACGCCGGCGTGGATGGTGAAGTAATCGACGCCCTGTTCGGCCTGTTCGATCAGGGTATCGCGGAAGATTTCCCAGGTCAGGTCTTCCGCCACGCCGCCGACTTTTTCCAGCGCCTGGTAAATCGGCACGGTGCCGATCGGCACGGGGCTGTTGCGGACGATCCATTCGCGGGTGTCGTGGATGTTGCGGCCGGTGGAAAGGTCCATCACGGTGTCCGCACCCCAGCGGATCGACCAGACCATCTTGTCCACTTCGTTGGCGACGTCGCTGGCCACGGCGCTGTTGCCGATGTTGGCGTTGATCTTGACCAGGAAATTGCGCCCGATGGCCATCGGTTCGCTTTCCGGGTGGTTGATGTTGCTGGGGATGATCGCCCGGCCGCGCGCGACCTCTTCGCGCACGAATTCCGGCGTAACGTAATCGGGGATCGCCGCACCCCAATCCTGCCCGTCACGCACCAGATCGCGGATCATTTCGCGGCCGAGGTTTTCGCGGGTGGCGACATATTCCATTTCCGGCGTGATGATGCCGCGCCGGGCGTAATGCATCTGGCTGACATTCGCGCCCGCTTTCGCCCGCAGCACCTTGCGGCGCACGTTGGGGAATGCGGGCACCCCGCCAGAACGATCAGGGCCGAGCTGGCCGTTGTCCTCCGGCTTCACCTCGCGCTGGTCCACTTCTTCCACGTCGCCACGGGCGCGGATCCAGCTGGCGCGCAGTTCCGGCAGGCCGGCGGCGATGTCGATGGTGGCGGCGGGATCGGTGTAGGGGCCGCTGGTGTCGTACACCCGCACCGGCGGTTCGCCGCAGCTGGGTTCAAGGTTGATCTCGCGCATGGCCACGCCCAGCGGGCCGACATGGACCTTGGTCGATCCCCGGATCGGGCCGGTGGTAACGCCGATTTCCATGTTGCTGTTGATGTCGGCCATAATTCGCGCTCCTTGGAACAGGCGCGGAAATGGCAGGGTGCTGATGACCGGCCACTCCCTCCGCCCGTGCTAACGGGTTCAGGTTCGACGGGTCGGAGGATGCAAACCCTCCCTCTCAGCGCAGGCACGCTCCCCGGGGTATGACGCAGGGATAGGCGCACTGGCGCGGAAGATCAAAGGGCAATCGTCCGCTTGCCCTCTGACTGCGGTGCGCCGACAGTGCCCCGAGGTAGTAGTGCGGTTTAACGTCCCGCCTGCCACTGGCGAATTGCCTCCACCGGCCAGGCCAGCATCAGCACGTTCAGGGTCAGGTTGTCGCGGATGGTCCACAGGGTCAGCAATTCCAGCGCCACGCCCAGTGCCAGGGTCCAGCGCCAGGGCAACCGTGCGGCCACCAGGAAACCCAGCGTCATCCAGCCGATGTCCGCCGCCGAATTGACTACCGAATCCCCGCTGTAACCGAAACTGGCCGTGACGGAGCGATAGCGGCCGATCACCATCGGGGTGTTTTCCAGCACTTCCCAGGCCGCTTCCACCAGCACCGCGATCGGCAGCGCCCACAAGGCCGGACGGCCCCGGAACAGCCGCCATTTGTCCCACAGCAGCCAGGCGACGGCATACATGATCAGCCCGTGGGTGAAGTGGCTGGGCGAATACCAGTCGGTAATATGCTGGCTGTTGCCGCTGGAATTGACCGCGCTGTGCCACAGGCTGACATAGCCGCAGGTGCAGATCGGCGGGCGCCCCATCGCCAGCAACACCAGCACTGCGCCAACGAACAGCACCAGCGCCGCAATTACCGCCGGCCGGTGCGGCAGCAACCGCAGTCCCCGGCGCTGCATCAGACCCTGAACCCCCTGCTCCATCCCCCCACGCTAACACGCAGGCCCGCCATGACAAGCCGGTTGCGGCCATTGCGCCCCGCCCCCCTTGCGCTAGAGCAGCGGGATGGACGGGCGCGACACGGACATTGCCATCATCGGCGGCGGGCTGGCAGGCGGATTGATCGCGCTGGCACTGGCGCAGTTGCGACCGGACCAGCAGGTGCTGCTGCTGGAAAGTGGCCCCACCCCCGGCGGCAACCACCGCTGGAGCTGGTTTGCCAGCGACCTTTCCCCGGCAGGGGAGGCGCTGATGCAGCCCTTGCGCACCACCCACTGGGATCACGGCTATGACGTCGCCTTCCCCGATCACCAGCGCCATCTGACCACCCCTTACCGCTCGCTGGCATCGGCAGATCTGGCCGCTGCGCTGGGACGGTTCCTGCCGCCTGGTTCCCTGCGCTGCGGACAGGCCGTCACCGCGCTGGATCGCCGTGGGGCCACCCTGGCTGATGGCACCCGCATAACCGCGCGCAGCGTGATCGATTGCCGCGGCTTTGCGCCCACCACGCAGCTATCTGGCGGCTGGCAGGTGTTCATGGGCCGGCACCTGCGCACCGCTGCCGCGCACGGGGTGCAGCATCCGGTGATCATGGATGCCACGGTCGAACAACTGGACGGATACCGCTTCGTCTATGTCCTGCCGCTGGGCGCGCATGACCTGTTCGTCGAAGACACCTATTACAACAATGGCCCGGCGCTGGACCGGTCTGCCCTGTCAGCGCGGATCGATGGCTATTGCCAGGCGCATGGCTGGGGCGATGCGCAGATCATCGGATCGGAAACCGGCGTCCTGCCGGTCATCACCGGGGGCAGCTTCGCCCGCTGGCAGGCTGAATTGCGGATCCCCGGCGTAGCCCGGGCAGGCGCGCGCGGCGGCTTTGTCCACCCGCTGACCAGTTACACCCTGCCCTTCGCGGTTGAAGTGGCGCTGGCCGTTGCCACCCATGCCGATCTGCCGGGGGATCAACTGGCCGCCGTGCTGGAGGCACGTGGGCGGCACCATTGGGCGCGGACCGGATTTTACCGCCTGCTGG
>JBARAF010000020.1:0-4601 GCA_049791695.1 Croceibacterium sp. | reverse complement strand
CCTCCCCATTTTCACGCACGGAAAATGGGGAGGAGGGACGCCTCACTCGCCGAAGAAATTGAGTTCCAGCAGCACGTTGTTGGGATCGGCGGTGAAGATCTGGCGCAGGCCGATCGCTTCCACCAGGTTCAGCTGGTAGTCCGCCCCGCGGTCATCCAGCCGGTTGAGCATCGCCTTGTAGCCGACGCAGCGCAGCGCCACGTGGTGCAGCGCGCCAGTCAGCGAACCGGGCTGCACTTCGCGATCATAGGTGCGCGGGCAGTCGGTCGAATTGATGTGGATAATTGCGCGGTCTTCGCGGTCATACATCCAGGTCGCGTTCTGCGGGGTCAGCGGCGGGGGCGCATCGCGGCGTTCCAGATCGAGCAGTTCAGCGTAGAAATTGGCCGTCTCGTCGAGACGATCGGTGATGATGTTGACGTGGTCCAGTGCTTCGACGGACATGGCGTTTCTCCTCCCTGGCGAATCTGCTCCCCTGGCACATTCTTACCTCTTGCAGCCCGTGACAGATATTGTAAGTGCCGCATACTAATTTCGCATATATGATTCTTTCACAAGTGAGAGGGACTTTCGAATGGCTGAAAACCTGGAGCAGATCCTGCAGGGCACCACGGACATCGTGGGCAAGCTGCGCAATTCGCAGATCGGTGCATATGTGTACCCGGTCGTGGCACCGGAATTTTCCAACTGGCGTTCTGAACAGTGGGCCTGGCAGCACTCTGCCGTCCTGTTCGACCAGTCGCACCACATGTTCGACCTCTACATCAAGGGCCCGGACGCGCTGAAGCTGCTGTCCGACACCATGATCAACTCGACCAAGGGTTGGGAAGTCAACAAGGCCAAGCAGTACGTGCCGACCACCCCGGCCGGCCACGTCATCGGCGACGGCATCATCTTCTGGCTCGCCGAAGAAGAGTTCGTTTACGTCGGCCGTGCGCCTGCCGCCAACTGGCTGCGTTTCCAGGCTGAAAAGGGCAACTACAACGTCGAGATCATCAACGATCCGCGTTCGCCCAGCCGTCCGATGGGCAAGCCCGTCAACCGCATTTCCTGGCGCTTCCAGATCCAGGGCCCGAAGGCCTGGGACGTGATCGAAAAGCTGAACGGCGAACCGCTCGACAAGCTGAAGTTCTTCAACATGTCGTCGATGAAGATCGGCAACAAGACCGTCCGCACCCTGCGTCACGGCATGGCCGGCTCGCCGGGTCTCGAACTGTGGGGCCCGTATGAAGAGCAGGATTACATCCGTGATGAAATCCTGAAGGCTGGCGAAGAATTCGGCCTGATCGCCGTTGGTTCGCGCGCTTACCCGTCGAACACGCTGGAATCCGGCTGGATCCCCAGCCCGCTGCCTCCGATCTACACCGGTGACGAACTGGCCGATTACCGCGCCTGGCTCGGTGCCGACAGCTACGAAGCAACCGGCGCCATCGGCGGTTCCTTCGTCGGCAACTCGATCGAAGATTACTATCTGAACCCGTGGGAACTGGGCTACGGCCCGTTCGTGAAGTTCGATCACGACTTCATCGGCCGCGAAGCGCTGGAAAAGATCGATCCGTCGGTTCAGCGCAAGAAGGTCACGCTGGAATGGCACGCGGACGACATGAAGAAGATCGTCGGCTCGCTGTTCGATCCGGAAGGCGAACAGTACAAGTTCTTCGATCTGCCGCTCGCCAACTACGGCAACAGCAACTACGACAAGGTCGTGGACGCTGACGGCCGCACCGTGGGCCTGTCGCTGTTCACCGGCTACTCCTTCAACGAAAAGAAGGGCCTGTCGCTGGCCACCATCGACCACGAAATCCCGCTCGGCACCGACCTCCACGTTGTGTGGGGCGAAGAAAACGGCGGCACCAAGAAGACCACGGTCGAGCCGCACAAGCAGCTCAACGTGCGCGTGCGCGTTTCGCCGGTTCCCTACAGCGCGATGGCTGGCGACACCTACGCCGCTGGCTGGCGTTCGGGCCGTCAGGGCTGAACCTAGCTGCCATCTGGCAACAGATTGGGGGGAGGCATCGCAAGGTGCCTCCCCTTTTTCTTGCCTGAAATCCGCGCCCCGCTAGGCTGCCGGAAACGACGGAACGGGAGTGGACGATGGCGAATTTCGTGCTGGTGCATGGCGCATGGGGCGGCAACCTGACCTATGGCGACATTCCGGCGCGGCTGGAGGCGGCGGGGCACCAGGTGCTCAATTGCACGCTTCCCGGCCTTGGCACACGGCAGGCGGAACTGCATCCGGGCATCACCCTGAGCGACCATGTGGACGCGGTGTGCCAGCAGGTGGCACAGGCCGGGTTCGACCGGTTCATCCTGGCCGGCCATTCCTATGGCGGGATGGTCATCACCGGAGTTGCCGGGCGGCTGGGCAAACAGATCGACGCGATCTGTTACATCGACGCCTTCTGGCCCGACAATGGCCAGAGCCTGTGGGACATTACCGGCGAATTTGAACACAACTGGTATGTCGACAGCCAGAAGCACAAGCCCGGATATGTCGATCCGATCGGCGCGAGCAATTTCAGCGTGGTGCCGGGCGTGGTCGGGTACCACCCGCTGCTGACCCTGCTGGAAGCGGTGCAGCTGTCAGGCGATGAACAGCTGATCCCCAGGAAAAGCTACATCTTTGCCACCGCGTACCAGCCCACCCCCTTCCCGCCGTTCGCGGCCAAGGCGAAAGCGGCGGGCTGGGATTATCACGAGGCACCCTGCGACCACTTCGTGATGCAGAACCAGCCGGAGCTGACCGCGCAGGTGCTGCTGGGGCTGGCCTGAACGATCAGAGCCGGTGGCGGTTGACCCCAGCGGCATCAGCGGACGGGGCGGCATCAGCGGGCGCGGCGGATTTGCGCCGGTCATTGTAGCGCTTGATGGCATAGCCTCCGGCGGTCGCGGCAATGAAGCCAATCGGGCCAAACCGCCGCACCAGCGCCATAGCTCCCATGCCGAGCAGCGCGCCGCCCGGGCCATCCAGGCCGCCCCGGTGGCTCTTGGCCGCTTTCGCGCCGACCACTGCGCCGAGTATCTTGCCGAACATGAAAACCTCCGTTGCCGTTTCAGTGGCAAGCGAAGCAGCGCGGCAAGGGTTCCCGCCGATGCTCAGCGGCGGCTGAGTGCCGCTTCGCTCTGGCTCATCAGTTCGGCGATGATCTCTGCCACCGGTTCTTCCTTCGTCACCATGCCGACCGATTGCCCGGCCATGATGCTGCCGCTTTCCACGTCGCCGCCAATCACCGCGCGGCGCAGGGCACCGGCCCAGAAATGTTCGATCTGCAGCTGCGCTTCGCCCATGTCGACAGCGCCTGCATCGAGCAGCGCCGCGACTTCACGCTGCTTGGCGGTGAATTCTTCCGTCCCCTTGTTCTTCAGGGCGCGCACCGGGATCACCGGCAGGCGCGGATCGACCTGCACTGATGCCACCGCATCGCGGGCATTGGCGCGGAAGAAGGCCTTCTTGAAATCAGGGTGGGCAATGCTTTCGGTCGCGCAGGCGAACCGGGTGCCCAGTTGCACGCCGCTGGCGCCCATTTCCAGATAGCTGGCAATCATGTCCCCCCGGCCGATCCCGCCAGCCACGAACACCACGTGGCTTTCCGCCAGTTCGGGCAGGAATTCCTGCGCCAGCACGCTGGTGGAAACCGGGCCGATGTGGCCGCCCGCTTCGCTGCCTTCGATCACCAGCGCATCGCCGCCACTGCGCAGCAGCTTCTTGGCCAGCGCCAGGGTGGGGGCGAAAACGATGACCTTGGCCCCGAAGGCCTTGATCGCTTCCACGCTGCCCTTGGGCGGAATGCCGCCCGCCAGCACCACGTGGGTCACGCCGTGCTTTTCACACACGCCGATCAGGTCGAACAGCATCGGGTGCATGGTGATCAGGTTGACGCCGAACGGCTTGGCCGTCAGCGCCTTGGTAGCGGCGATTTCCGCGTCCAGCAGTTCCGGCGTCATCGCCCCGCAGGCAATCACGCCAAAGCCGCCCGCATTGCTGATCGCCGAAACCAGATTGCGTTCGGAAACCCAGCTCATTGCGCCGCACAGGATGGCATATTCACTGCCGAGGAAATCGGTCCCGCGCTGCATCAGCGCCGAAGTCTTGGGATAGGCGGTCAAGGAATTGTCATCCTGCGAATGGATCAAGAATGCCTGCCCTAATGCTGCCCGCTGCCGGGAGCAATATGCCTACAACCACACGGATCGCCAAAATCAATCAGTGTGGCCGATTCAATCGGTTTTGATGATCATAATTGCGCGCCTAGAGCGGTGACATTGGATTTGGGGGTAGAGGAGAACAGTGATGAACGCCGAAGCGAAATGTCCCGTGATGCACGGCGGGATGACCGCGATGTCCACCAGCGTGATGGCCTGGTGGCCCAATGCGCTGAACCTTGGCATCCTGCACCAGCATGACAGCAAGACCAATCCACTGGGCGCGCAGTTCGATTATCGCGAGGCGCTGAAGACACTCGACGTGGCCGCGCTGAAGGCGGACGTGACCGCGCTGATGACCGACAGCCAGCCGTGGTGGCCGGCGGATTGGGGCCATTACGGCGGCCTGATGATCCGCATGGCCTGGCACGCGGCGGGATCGTACCGCACGGCTGACG
>JBARAF010000019.1:0-2091 GCA_049791695.1 Croceibacterium sp. | reverse complement strand
GGCCACCACGGTGTCCTGCAGCGGGCGATCGTCCTGCAACCAGTCCTGCCACTGGCCGGCGCCTTCTTCATCCCCGCGCAGGCTGACGTTGAGCGACGCGTCGCCGCCCATCATCATGCGCCGGTTCATGTTGACGACTTCCTGTTCCGGCACGCCCAGATCCTTGGCGATCTTCGCCACGTCTTCGGGGTGCAGGTCGGAATCTTCGTAGGCTTCCAGCTGCTTCTTCATCCGCCGCAGGTTGAAGAACAGCTTCTTCTGCGCGGCAGTGGTGCCCATTTTGACGAGCGACCAGCTGCGCAGGATGAATTCCTGCATCGAAGCCTTGATCCACCACATGGCGTAAGTCGCCAGGCGGAAGCCGCGCTCCGGTTCGAATTTCTTGACGCCCTGCATCAGGCCGACATTGCCTTCGGAAATCAGGTCGCTGACCGGCAGGCCATAGCCGCGATAACCCATCGCGATCTTGGCCACGAGCCGCAGGTGACTGGTGACAAGCTGGGCCGCCGCTTCCGGATCTTCATGATCGGCATAGCGTTTTGCCAGCATGTATTCCTGTTCCCCCGTCAGCACGGGGAACTTCTTGATCTCCGCCAGATAGCGGTTGAGGCTCTGCTCCCCGCTCAGGGCCGGGACGGAGACACTCTTTTTCTTCGTCGCGCTCATGTTTTCCCAAAACCTTTCCGTCGACCTCTGGTTCGGCAGACCCCATGCGGGCATCCGCCAGGGCACGGCCACTATGCCCCCATTCCCTATCTATACCCGATTATCCGTGGCGATGAGTGCATTTCATCGATTGGAATAAGCGGTTTCGTCGATCAGTTCCCGCATATCGGCAGGCAGTGCGCTTTCGAAGCGGAGCCGTTCACCGGTGATCGGGTGGACGAATCCAAGCACCGCCGCATGGAGCGCCTGACGCTGGAAGCCGAGCCGTTGCAGCAGTGGCCGCAAATAGGTGGGCGTTCGTCCATAGACCGGGTCCCCCAATAGCGGGTGACCAATTGATGCAAGGTGAACGCGCACCTGGTGGGTTCGCCCCGTTTCCAGCCTGCATTCAACCAGCGTGCAATGATCCAGTTCCTGCAGCACCTTCCAGTGGGTGACGGCGCGTTTGCCGCGGCTGGAATCCTCCGGCAGCACGGCCATCTTCTTGCGGTCGGAATCCGACCGGCCGAGCCGGGCATCCACCGTGCCGCTCTTGCGCGCGGGGAGGCCGTTGCACACGGCGAGATAGGCGCGTTCCAGCGAATGGTCGGCAAATTGCTTCGCCAGCCCTTCATGCGCGGCATCGCGCTTTGCCACCACCAGCAGGCCGGACGTATCCTTGTCGATCCGGTGGACGATGCCCGGGCGGGCCACCCCGCCGATGCCCGACAGGCCGCCCATGCCGTTCTGCGCGCAATGGTACAGCAGTGCGTTGACCAGGGTGCCATCCATATTGCCCGCCGCCGGGTGGACCACCATGCCGGCAGGCTTGTCCACCACCACCAGGTGTTCGTCCTCGAACACGATCGGTACCGGAATGTCCTGCGGCTGGGCCACGGGATCGATCGGCGGCGGCAGGCGGATTTCAAAATCGGGGGCCAGGGCCTTGCCCGCAGGCTGCGTGGCTGGCTTCCCGCCCACCAGCACCTGGCCATCGGCCATCAGGGACTTTACCCGTTCGCGCGAAATGCCGCTGGCCTCTGCCAGCGCCTTGTCCAGGCGCAGGCCGACCTCGATCTTTCCGCGAATGATTTCCGTGTCCCCCATGCTATTTCAGATGGGCGCGCAACCTTGCTGGCGCAAGGATGGCCCTGCACAAGAACGCCTGCAGCCGGGCCAAGGTCAGGTTTTGAGAGGATGGACATGACTGGCAGCGCAATCACCATCAGGCCGGGCCTGATCGCCGAATTGCTGGCCCATGCGCGGCAGGCCGCCCCGCTGGAATGTTGCGGCCTGTTGCTGGGCAATGGCGCGCAAGTGACCACTGCCCTGCCCGCCGCCAACGTGGCAGCCGACCCGGCGCGCCATTTCGAACTGGCCCCGCAGGCGCTGATCGATGCCCATCGCCGGGCCCGCGCCGGCGGGCCGCAAGTGCTGGGCCATTAC
>JBARAF010000018.1:0-5340 GCA_049791695.1 Croceibacterium sp. | reverse complement strand
AACCACCGGAGCAGTCGCCGGCGTCGGCGTCGGCGTCGGCGGGGGCAGGCCGGCAGCCAGAACGGAAGTTGGCTTGGCAGCGGGAGCAGGTTGCACAACCGGTGCTTGCACTTGCGCTGGCGTTACGGGCCCCACCGCCGCCGTGGTCGGCTGAGCGACTGGTCCCGGCGGTGCCACCACGCTCGGCAGCTTACGCTTCAAAACCGCGACCAGCGACATCGGCGTGTCCATCCGCAGGGCCACCGGTTGTCCCTGGCGCAGCACTGTGCGCTGGTCTTCCGGCGGGTTGACCCGGCGGACCCTCACCGGAGTGCCGGCAGCAGCGCCAAGTTGCCCCAGCGCACCCGGTGACAGGGCCAGCAATTCATTGGAATCGAGCGGTCCGCGCCGTTCCAGCCGCACCAGGATCGTCCGGCCGGTGTCGAGCGAGGTAACCTCGACATAGCTTGGCAACGGCAAGGTGTGGTGCGAACCGCTGATCGCGGAACCGCCGGCACTGTCCGCCGCCAGATAACCGACCGCGTCGTAATTCATCACATCGGCCGGTTTGTACTGCGTCCCGGCCACGGAATACGGATCGCCGGTAATCAGCGGATAGTCCGCTTCCGGGCCGGTGCCCCGCGGTTCTGCGGGGGCAGCAGGGGCCGAGGCAATGGCTTCCCCTCCTCCGCCCAGCAGGCCACAGGCCGCCAGCGCAACCGGAAGGGACAGGATCAACGCCGCGCGGGAAAGGCGCGGCCGAGTGGCATCAACGGGTAATTTCATCTGCAAGCAACCCCACACTCATCGCGTAGTAGTTCGAGCAGTTATATTCGAGGATAACCCTATAATTCTGGGTTAAGAGATAGGCCGGTGCCGCCGGGCCATCGGGTTCGAACAGCGAAACCATCGCATCTTCCGCAATCGGTGCCTGCGGAATGACCCCCAGCGCACGGTATTCCGCCACGGTCATCCACTTGCCATGCCGCACATGGACCCGGGGACAGACCGGCGCGACCACTTTGGTGGTCAGCGACGCGCGGTCGACCGTGTTCGGGGCATAGGCGCGCACCGCCCACGGCTGCCCCCGGCGCCAGCCGGCATCGCGGAAATAGTTGCCGATTGAATGCAGGGTATCGACATCACTGTTCCAGATGTCGGCAATGCCGTCAGTATCGCCGTCGATCGCCAGGTTCAGGTAGACACTGGGGAGGAACTGCGGATTGCCGAAAGCCCCGGCCCAACTGCCCACCAGCATCCGCCGGGGCACGCCGTTGTCCATCATCTTCAGGACGTCGATCAGCTCGGTTTCGAACAATTGGCGGCGGCGCCCTTCCCAGGCCAGGGTGGCAAGGGACCGGACCAGGTCGAAATCCCCCTTCACCACGCCATAAGACGTTTCATGCCCCCAGATGGCGAGCATGATCGGCGCAGGGACGCCGTATCTCGCCTCAACCTCGGTCGCCAGCGGGCGCAGGCGGGCCAGCGTGGCGCGGCCGGCATTGACCCGCGCCTGCGTGTTGTGACTGCGGATATAGGGCGCGAGCGGCGGGAAGCCGCTGACGCTGCCGCCGGACGAGGTATTGTCGCGATCCAGCGCGATGACCCGCGGGTTGGGTTGCAGCCCGGCAAAGGCGGCGTTGACCGTCCGCTCGCTCACCCCTTGCGAGCGCGCCTTGGCGCCGACCAACTGGAGGTAGGCGTCAAACGGCAGTTCCTGGGCGGTGGCGGGCGAACCGGCCAGGGCGAGGATCAGGGGGATCAGGAACAGACGACGCAGGGTACGGAAAGCCATGCCCATGCTTGTGGCAGCAAACCGGCTTGCGGGGAATCCCTGTTGCACAGTGGCGCGGCAGGGTGATGCCCCACCGCGCCCGGCTGCATTACGGCCGCTTGACCACGGGAACATGGTCGAGGTTGGGCCACACGCCCGGATTACGCTTCACCATGTCGGCAAACGAGCCGAAACCGCAGTTTTCGTCCTTGCCGCAGTTGGTTACCGTGTTGATGAAGCGGATCTTGCCCCCTTCGATGCGGAAGACGTGCGCATCCGGCCGCGCGCTCGGGCCCATCTTCAGCATCACCGCGACCGCACCGATCGTCTCGTCGATCACATAACGGCGTTCGGCCATGTCGATGTTTTCCGGCACGCCGACGTTGCAGGTGTCATCCGGCTTGCCCTTGCCGGTATAGGCGCTGCCTTCCAGCCGGGCGCAGGGGGTGCCCCACGGCACCTGGGCGGTCTTGTCCTTGAACAGGTTGAGATAGGCATCAGCCGCCGCGCGCAGTTCTGCGCGGGTGTTGCGCTGGGCTTCGGGGATCACGCCCCAATCTTCGCGCTGGGCATAATACAGCGTCTTTTCAGCGTTGAAGAGCCAGTCCTTCGGCTGCGAAGTGATGACTTCGAACGAACTGACGCTGCCGCCGCTGCCGGGGGCACCGCCGCTGGCGCTCAGCTGCGTGGCGATCACATAGGGATCAGCCGGATCAGTCACGATCATCTGCATGAAGACCCCGCAGGTGGTCGTGTCCAGCAGGGCGCGATGCCAGTCCACCTTGTGCGGCTTGGCCAGCACGCCGCCATAGGTCATCGACGACATTTCGAAGTTTTCGTTGTAATTGACCCATCCGCCGAGCGGTACGTACAGCGACATCCCCTCGTTCTGGGCCAGCACATATTTATCGGCGATGTTCTGCAGCGTTTCGCGGGTGCAGGCCTGCTGGGCGGCCGCCGGGGCGGCGATGGCGGCCAGGCTGCACGCAGCAAGAGCGGCGACGACGAACTTCTTCATGGCGATGATTGCTCCCTCTCGACTTTTTCGGCGCTTGCGGCGCTCGTTGCCGGGAGGTCTAGCGCAGGTAGCGGCCCGCTGTCACGCTTGACCGATGCAAAAAGCCAACCAGTATTGGTGACAAACCGCGCCCGGCACGCTAGCCGGTCCCGCGTAAGGACAGGTGGCCGAGTGGTTTAAGGCAGCGGTCTTGAAAACCGCCGTGGGTGCAAGCCCACCGTGGGTTCGAATCCCACCCTGTCCGCCAAATCATCGTCTCTCAAGCCGGGCGATGCTGCCAGATCCGGGCTTTTCCCGGTTGGTGCGGGCGCGGTTTGACACAGGCGGGCGCGACAGGTCGCGGGCTGGAAACGGTGGTGGGGGAGCGGCAGATGAGCGTGCGGAGTGCATGGAACAGGTTTGACCATTACTCTTTCGGCGCGGCCGCAATTCTCGGTACCGCAGCTGCCATTGCCGGCCTCGCCTGGGTAATGACAACGCCTGCCTGGCTTGCCTATGCCCCGGCCATGCAGCGGGTTGTCGCGCCGTTCCTGAACATTCAGGGGGTCCTGTTTGGCCTGACCCTGGCATTTCTGGCCAATGACACCTGGTCCGCCCATTCGCAGGCGCGCAGCGCGCTGGTGCGTGAGGCAGACGCGCTGCGCGGCTTGAGGGTCTTGCTCGAAGGCCTTGGGCAAAGCGGCGAAAGCCTGAAGGATTCGGTCCACGAATTTACGGTCGCGGCAGCCGATGAGTGGAGGTCGCTGGCCCGCTGCGAAACCTCGGCAAGAGCCGCCCGTGCGGCGGACCACCTGCTCAGCCAATTCATTGAACTTGAACGCAGCAACGCTGTCGGACCGGGCACCTCCAAGGCGATCATGGACCACATCGTCGACATCCAGAACAGTCGCAGCGTTCGCGTTGGCCTGAGCCGTGTTCACATCAATCCGCTCAAATGGCTGAGCATGGCGTTCCTGGGTTTTCTGACCCTGTTATCCATTGCGGCGATCCACGCTGATGATCCCGAGGCCGCGCTGTTTGCCATGGCGCTGTTCGGCATGGCGGCGGCACCAACGGCCGCCATCGTCCTCATCCACGGCAATCCGTTCCAACCCCCATATTCCCTGTCGCCCGGCGAATTGCTGGCCACACTGGGCGAGCGCCAATAGGCCAATGATGGGGCCGCCTTGGCGCGCAGGCGGAATGGTGAGGTACCGTGCCCGTGCGTTCGAATTCCACCTCTTGCGCCATCCTCGCCTTGAGGCGAGGGATAGAGCTTCAGCGGGGAACCCGGCCGGTCTTAACGTAAGTCTCTTGATTCGCAGCGAAGATGCGACGCCCGTTGGCAATGTTTCCATCGACCTCAGCAGCAGCTTGAATCTCTGTTCGCCCTTGCCTTACCGCTTCCTTGATAGCTTCCACCCTGAATTGTGCTTCCTCGGTTTTGCAGCTTTGCGCAAAGCCGTCCTTGAACACGACCGGATCCATTTTCGTCATCATTCCCATTTGAACGGTCATATTCAGACAGCCGGCGAATGCAGTCGCGGCGACGGCGAAAGATGAAGGTGCGGCGGCGCCGGGATTTTGCGCATGGAGCGGTGCAGCAGCCGCTAAGCAAATCGCACCTAAGAAATAAGTCGAAGCCCAGCTTTTCATGACGCAACTCCAAATCAATAGCGTTTGAATGAGCGAAGAAGATTAAAAGTTTGTTGCTGGAGTCCGCCACAAAAACGCCCCGCACCCATGGGGGTGAGGCGCCGCACAGGGTAAGGCCCGAAGGAGCGTGGTCCCCGCTGATGGCTCCGATCAATTCAGGATGGTCGGTGGCCTTGACCAAATCGGGGGGAAGGTTCGAAGATCCCCGCGAAGCCTAATTCATGCGCCCGCCCGCTTTCACCGATCGTTGCAGCTTGCCCAGCAAGGCAGTGAGCTGGCGAATTTCATCGTCCGTCAGGTCACTGGTGATGCGGCGGGTGGTGGTCCTGCTCATTTCCACCGCTTTCTGGAACTTGTCTTCGCCAGCGGGGGTGAGGCGAAGCCGCAAGCGGCGGCGATCAGCCGGGTCACGTTCCCGCACCACCAGTTCATAATCCGCCAGCTTGCCCAGGATGATCGCCAGGTTGGGCATGTCGAGAAACAGCGCGTCGGCAATTTCGCTCTGCGAAATGCCCGGATTGGCCCCGATCAGGATCAGGGTGGCATAGAATCCCGATGGCTCGCGCGGCACGTCGGGTTGCCGTTCGGACCGGTAACGGTGCCAGATCGCCCGCCGGGTAATGTGGACCTGAAAGCCCAGATCTTCGGTCAGGATGCTGAGGTCTACCTCACCGGCAGTGGCCTGTTCATCCGCAATCTTCGCGTCCTTCATGGTCCTGACGAGAGGGCGCGAGGGCTTGCGTGTCAAATCAATTCCATTTAACGAAGATAATTATAAAACATAAGTTATTGGGAGTGGCTGGTGCAGTCTGCAAATCAGGGTCCGGCGCGCAGCAGGGGCAAATGGCTGGGGAATGCGGCTTTCGCGCTATCCGTCGTGGCAGCGGCAACTGCGATCACGGCCAATGCCACTTCGCGTAGCCAGGAACCGGCG
>JBARAF010000017.1:0-1548 GCA_049791695.1 Croceibacterium sp. | reverse complement strand
GCCGCTGCCCGTTATTGGAACGGCCGGAGGTGTTTGGGGTTAGTTTTTGCGCTTGGCTTCTTCTTGCCACTGGCCGAGCAAACGCGCCGCTTCAGCGGGATCGAGCTGGGAGAGGTCCAGTTCGCGGAGCTTGTCGAGGACAGGGTGTTCGCCAAAGTCGAATAAAGTTAGCTGAATTGGGGTCTTGGGGGCACGACGCGGCGGAGTGATTTTCGAATCGCCGTAGCGGTTCAGGTGATCGGTCTCCAGTTGCGCGAGGATGTCCTTGGCGCGCTCGTTGACCGCGGCGGGGATTCCGGCCAGGCGGGCAACGTGGATGCCGTAGCTCTTGTCGGCACCGCCGGGAACGATGCGATGCAGGAAGACGATGTGTTCGTCCCATTCCTTGACTGCCACGTTGAAGTTGCGCACGCGTGGCAATGATTTTTCCAGCTGGGTCAACTCGTGGTAGTGAGTGGCAAACAGAGTGCGAGCGCCGACGCGATCATGCAAGTGTTCGACGATCGCCCAAGCCAGACTCAGCCCGTCATAGGTGCTGGTGCCGCGGCCGATCTCGTCAAGGATGATCAGGCTGTGCGCGCTGGCCGTGTTGAGAATGCGGGCCGTGTCGACCATCTCGACCATGAAGGTGCTGTGGCCGCGGGCCAGTTCGTCGCTTGCACCTACGCGAGCAAAGACGCGATCGGCTACTCCAATCGTTGCCCTCTGCGCTGGAACAAAACTGCCCAGCTGAGCCATGATCGTCAGCAGGGCAATTTGCCGGATGTACGTGCTCTTGCCGGCCATGTTTGGACCGGTGATCAGCAAAATATTTCCCGTCTCTGGACCGGCCAGGCAATCGTTGGCGACGAAGCTGCCGGTTGGCAGACGCACATCCAGAACCGGGTGCCGTCCGCCGAGGATATCGAGCTCCGGTTGGTCGGTCAGCTTCGGACGCACATAGCCCTGCGTCCGAGCGAGCGTCGCCAAGCCGCATAGGACATCCAGTTCTGCCAAAATGAGCGCCATCCGCTGCAGATCGGCCAGCTCGCTAGCTACCGCTTCGCGCAGCTCCGCAAACAGCGTCATTTCGAGCGTCTTGGATTCCTCTTCGGCCGAGAGAATTTTGGTTTCGTACTGTTTGAGTTCATCGGTAATGTAACGCTCGGCATTTTTGAGCGTTTGTTTGCGCACGTAGTCCAGTGGAATCTTGTCGCGATGAGCGTTGGTGACTTCGAGGTAGTAGCCGAAGACCGAAGTGAATCCGATTTTGAGGCTGGAGATTCCGGTCCGCTCGATCTGCTCACCTTGATAACGCGCCAGCCACTGCTTGCCGCCGCTGGCCAACTCGCGCAGTTCATCCAGGCGCACGTCGTAGCCGGAACGAATGAAGCCACCATCGCGGGCTTGCTGCGGGCATTCATCGGCCAGTGCCGCCGAGAGCTGCTGACGCAGACGCTCGCAGAGAGGAAGATGTTCTTCCAAGCGGGCCAGCAGCGGGCTGGAGCGGCCGGTGAGCAATTTTTTGATGTGGGGCAACTGGCAAAGCTTTTGTTCAACTTGTTTCAG
>JBARAF010000016.1:0-35486 GCA_049791695.1 Croceibacterium sp. | reverse complement strand
CAGGTGTACCTCGCGGATGCCGATGGCAAACCCACGCGGCGGCTGGCAGGCTTTGCGCGGGTGGAGCTCGCCCCCGGTGAGGCGCGCGAGGTGGAAGTACCGCTGGAAACCCGCGTGATTGCCGAATGGGGCACGGGCGGCTGGGACATTGCCGCCGGGACCTATCGCTTCGTGCTGGCGCCTGATGCGCTGGCAGACGGGCCGACAGCGGAAATCAAGCTGCCCAGGCGGCATCTGGCGGAGTAATGCAGACCATGGCCCTTGCACCCACCACCCCCGCCGCCACAGATACCAGCGCGTCCATCAACGCTCCGGGCCTGCAAGGCTTCGTCTTTGCGCTGTTCTTCATCTTTGGCGGCATCACCTCGCTCAACGATGTGATCATTCCCAAGCTGAAGGAGCTGTTCACGCTCAACTACACCCAGGCGATGCTGGTGCAGTTCTGCTTCTTCACCGCCTACCTGCTGATCGGCATCCCCGGTGCGATGCTGGTCAAGCGGGTCGGCTATATGCGTGGCGCAGTGATCGGACTGGTGACGATGATGGTCGGCTGCCTGCTGTTCATCCCCGCCAGCCAGACGGCTACTTACGGCCTGTTCCTGTTCGCCCTGTTCGTGCTGGCGAGCGGCGTGGTGGTGGTGCAGGTGGTGGCCAATCCGCTGATCTCCCTGCTAGGCAAGCCGCAGACCGCGCACAGCCGGCTGACCTTTGCCCAGGCGTTCAATTCGCTCGGCACCACGGTGTTTCCCTATTTCGGCGCGATGCTCATCCTCGGCAGCCTTGCCACGGTCAGCGCTGACCAGTTGAGCGGACCGGCGCTGGACGCCTATCGCAGCGCGGAAAGCCAGGCCATCGTCAACGGCTACCTCGGCCTCGCCGCCGTGCTGGCACTGGTGGCGGGCGCGGTGTGGCTGTTCCGCAACCGGTTGAAGGGGGAAAGCCATTCCCCCAGCACTTTCCCGTTCGGCTTCGACCTGCTGCGCCGCCCGCGCTTCGGCTACGGCGCGCTGTGCATCTTCCTTTATGTCGGGGCGGAAGTTTCGATCGGCTCGCTGGTGGTCAGCTACCTGATGCAGCCGCAGGTGATGGGCCTGACCGAACAGGATGCGGGCAAGTTGATCAGCCTGTACTGGGGCGGGGCGATGGTCGGCCGGTTCATCGGCTCAGCGGTGCTGCGGGTGCTGAGCCCGGGCAAGGTGCTGGCTTTCGTCGCCTGCGGAGCGATCGCGTTGATCCTGCTTTCGGCCAACACCACCGGTACGCTGTCGGGCTACAGCCTGCTCGCCATCGGGCTGATGAATGCGATCATGTTCCCGACGATCTTCAGCCTGGCGAGCGAGAAGCTGGGCGAACGCGCTCCGGATGGATCGGGCATCATCAACGTGGCGATTTTCGGCGGGGCGGTGATCCCGCTCGCCACCGGCGCGCTGGCCGATGCCAGCGGCAGCCTGGCACTCGCGCTGGCTCTGCCGGCACTGTGTTATGCGGTGATCGCCGGGTTCGGGGTATTTGCCCGGCGGCCCGCCTGATGTCGCGACTGATCCTGTTCAACAAGCCGTTCGGGGTGCTCAGCCAGTTCACCGACCGGGGCAGTGAAACTGCGCGCCAGACGCTGTCCGACTTCATCCAGGTGCCCGGCGTCTATCCCGCTGGGCGGCTGGACCGGGACAGTGAAGGCCTGCTGCTGCTGACCGACGATGGCCGGTTGCAAGCGCGCATCGCCGATCCGAAATTCAAGCTGCCCAAGACCTATTGGGCGCAAGTCGAAGGCGAAATTGCCGATGATGCCCTGGTCGCTTTGCGCGCCGGGGTCATGCTCAACGATGGCACCACTCGCCCCGCACGGGTGGAAAGGCTGGAGGAGCCCAGCCTGTGGCCGCGTGATCCGCCGGTGCGCTTCCGCAAGTCGGTGCCCGATTGCTGGATCAGCCTGACCATCACCGAAGGCCGCAACCGCCAGGTTCGCCGGATGACCGCCGCAGTCGGCTTCCCCACCCTGCGGCTGGTGCGCCATGCCATCGGGGACTGGACGCTGGGTGACATCGCCCCGGGCCAGTGGGTGGAACGGGCAGTTTAATCCGCAGGCCGCGGCACCCGGCGGCCCTTGGTGCGGCTGGTCAGGTGATACTGGCGGCACCTGTCGCAATGGTACGGGTGCAGGGTAATCGAGGCCGCCCGTGCTGCCGCCGCTGCTGTCGCCAGATCCGGATAGCGGGCCTTGCGCCGGCAGATGCTCAGCCGCGTGCGCACTGGCGTGTCAGTCCTCGCTCTCGAACGCCAGCACGCCGATGTCGTGCAGGGCGGAAAGCAGGCCCAGCGCTACCTTGTTGCGCAGCAGCGATGCGGGAATGGTCACTTCCGGCCCGGCGCAAATCGCCTCCGCCAGTTCGGCCAGTTCCCCCGGGCAATCGAAGCCCGCCCCATCCGCAAACAGCGTGATTCCGCCCGGCACCCGCACAAAAGCCGTGCGGCTGGCGGGATTGCGCAACAGCGGTGTGCCCTGTTCCAGCAGGTGCTGCACCATTTCCGGCCCGGCCGGTTCTTCCGGTCGCCAGTCGGTGTCGGGATATTTCGGCGCGCTGGTATATTGGCCGAACCAGCGGGCAAAGGCGCCCGGTGCGGCCAGTTCGCGCGTCACCATTTCCTGCAGCCGCGCCAGCGCCACCGGGTTGATCTCGCCCGGCTGGTCCTGGGGTTGCAGGGCGGGATCGGTGTACAGGTCGTCCGCCGCGATCCCTTCGAGTACGTGGTCGCACCAATGGGCCACCAGTTCGCTGCGGGCAGGGGCGCGGAAGCCGACCGAATAGGTCATGCAATCATCGCCCACGGCCACGCCATCATGCGCCAGGCCGGGCGGGACATACAGCATGTCGCCCGGCTCAAGCACGAACTCCTGCTCCGCCTGGAACCCGGCCAGCAGGCACAGGTCATCATGCGGCAACAGCGGGCTGGTGGCATCGCACTGCCCGCCCAGCCGCCAGCGGCGCTGGCCCAGCCCCTGAACCAGGAACACGTCATACCGGTCGAAATGCGGCCCCACCCCGCCACCATCGCTGGCATAGCTGACCATCACGTCGTCAATCCGCCAGTCAGGCACGAAGCGGAACGGCTGCACCAGTGCGGCAACATCGGCCACGTAATGATCGACCGCCTGCACCAGCAGGGTCCACGGATCGCTCCCTTCACGGGCAAACCGGTCTTCCGCAAACGGCCCGCGTTCCAGTGACCACAGCGCACCCCGCCGGGTAACGATGCGCGCCTCCACATCCTCTTCGCAGGCAAGCCCGGCCAGTTCGTCCGGGTCCAGCGGGTTGTCCCATGCCGGAAAAGCCCCGCGCACCAGCAACGGCTTGCGCTGCCAATAATCGCGCAGGAAAGTGGCAGGATCGAAGTTGCTGATCTGCATGGGGGTCCGCGCCGGAAGGAGAGGCAGGAAAATGGTGCCGCTTAGGGGAACCAAAAACGCGACTTAAATTATTGATCTAGCGGCATAAATAATCAGACTTTTGGAAGGTGGCCCCCAATGTGGCCCCCCAAGGGGCGAGTTACCCCCAGTTCTATCCGCCTGCATCCACCGTCGTCCGCCAATGATCCGATGGCTGTTTACCAGCGTTCGGTAGCGCCGCCAATCACCCCCCAGCGCCAATCTTGTGCAAGATTTGTTCTGTTACACCTCGTCCAGCCGCATCGCGCTTAAGGGCCATCAGGAATAGCAGCTTGCCGCCGCTAGTTTCCTCTGCCTTCAGGCCGATGTTGTCCTTTTCGGCGGAATCTTCGTCCAGCCTGCCCTTGTATTCGATCACCAGCTGCCGACCGTCCTGCAATTCCGCGACAAAGTCCGGATAGAAGTAATCGGTTGCGGTAGGCAGACGGTAAGCGCCGTAGGTGCGGTCCACATTGCGGACCCAGTGCTTAACCGCTTCCAGCCGGTCGATCGCCTGCGCACATTCAAATTCGTCGCCTTGCGGCTTCATATCGCCAATGGCGGCATAGTAGTGCTTTTTGAACCTGAAGCTGCCTGCATAGGGGTTGCGTGCGTCATACCGGTTCGGATCGAAGCGGTGCATCGCGTTGCTTGGCGTGTCTGGCACCCCCAGGCCGTCCATGAACATTTGCACGCCCCGCGCGCCCGTGATTGCGCGCAAATGGGCCACCCGCGCCAGCACGGCACGCCGAAGCGCATATTTGCCCCGTACCAGTGCGGCCAGCGGCACGCCCCGCCCTTGCACCAGTTCGACCACTACCCGCCTGCAATATTCCAGATAGGTTTCCTGCCCGGTGTGAACCTGCCGGGTTTGCCGGTCCAGAAACCGCGCCAGCGCCGCTTCGTCCCAGTTGGTCGCTCCGTCCAGCGCCAGTTCCAGGGTGGTGGCCATATGTTCGTAAACCAGCCGGTCGCCCTGAATGTCGAATTCATAGCAATCGGGCTGTTCGACAAAGCTGAAGCCGGGCAGGTCCGCACCGTACGAAAGCAAATCCCAGCCCGCCAGATCGATGAACGATTCCGGATAGGCCAGGTCAAGTTCGCCCTGCACCATGATTTGCAGCTGCGGCACGGTGAAAGGCACGCCCCGCGCGGCTGGTGATTTGGCGGCTTCCGTTTGAACGATATTGCGCTCCACCGCCTCAATCGCGCCGGGTGCAACGGCTTCCACCGCTTTGGCAATTTCCCGCTTCACGTCATCGCTGGCATCGGGTGCGATAACCGCCAACACCCCACCCGCGCCATTGTCGGCCATGCGGAAGGCTTCGCGTGCGGGTGCGGACCATGCGCTTGTGTCCGGACGTTCCTGCACTGTAAGCCTTACGGGTTCGGGCATCCTGTAAAGCGGGCCAATGTCGCCCCCGTCCAACGGGAATTCCGGCGGCATTTCCAGAATGGCTTCCCGCGCGCTACGCTCGTCAAAGCCCATTTCAGTCAGCCGGTCCATCAAGCCGTTGGCAGCTGCGGCAAAGCTGGTTTCCGATACATGGGCATAGGCCCTGTTCAACTCTTCGGAGACACGCCGCTTGGCAAACGGCATTCGCAATACCCGGCCCAGCAGCTGTTCCACCGCGCCAGCCGCGCGGATACTGGCCAGCGAACAGAACACATAAGCATAGGAACAGTCCCAGCCTTCCTTCAGCGCCTGCACGGTAATGACGTGTTCCACCTTGCAGTCAGGATCGAACAGGTTGACGCCGTCCAGTCCGCGTTGGTCGCCCGTGGCGATCACAATGGCTTCCGCTGGAATGCGCTCCACTTCGATCAGGTGGGCTTTCAGCACGTCTACCGTCGCTTCATTGCCTTCAGCGGCTGGCATCGCCTGATAAAGCGTAATTGGGCGAATGCCCGCCGGGTCTTTGGCAGCGATTTGCGCCAGCCACGCCCGGTTCTGCACCGCATGGGCCACTGCCTGTTGCCAGCTGCCATGTTGTGACAGGTGGACCGGCATCTTGATCATCTCTGCCCCCTTCAGTTCCATCGCGGTGGCGGCGGAAATGACATTGGACCGGGGCTTCGGCGTGGCAGTCAGTTCAATGATTGCTGCCGGGTTCAGGCGAGCTTTTGCGCTGCCTGAAAGGTTGGTCATGAAGTTGTGCGCTTCGTCCAGGATCATAAGCGGCTTTTGCCGGTGAAGCACATTGGCAAAGGACAGGGCGATTTCACCGCGCCGCTTGCCAGCCGTAACCACGTCCAGCCCTTCGCCCATGCGCGCGTCGCGGAAATGATCCTCCAGGTTTTCGTCATCGGCATAGACGTTGCGGCTGGACGTATCTTCCACCCGGAACGCCTGATAGGTGGCGACAATCACGACGGTTTTTTCCAGAAAGTCGCGTGGCCGGATTTGCCGCCGTTCGGAAATGTCGAACACTGCCACGGCACCGCCAAAGGCTTCCTCCAGTGCCAGCCGATAGGGGTGGCGCGGCTGTTTCAGCGCATCCAAGGTCTGCACCTGAATGGCATTGGACGGCACCAGCCAGATCACGGGCACATGGGCGCGGTCCATATAGCTTTCCGCTGCCACCTTGATGGCATGGGCTGCCAGCAGTGTCTTGCCGCCCCCCGTTGGCAGGCGAATGCAGCAATAGGGCGTGGCCCCCAACCCATCCACCGGAGTATATCCGCCCTTGGCGTAAGTTGGTGCGTCGTCCTTAACTTCGTCCAACTTGGCGCGTTCAATGGTCGAAGCGAAGGCCGCTGCCACGCTATCGGTTTGTGCCCTTTCCAGAAAATGGCGCAATTGGTCGAGTGCGCGTTCCTGATAGCGCTTCAGTTCCATATCAGCGCGCCTTCACGTCATAGGGGGTTTGCTTGAAGGTGACGCCTTCCACTTTCAGCCGGGCCGCACCTATGCGGCTGGCCTCACCGTAGATTGTCAGTGGCCCGCTATGGCCCGCCAGATCGCGGATGGATGCCAGCAAGGCCCCGGTAAGCACATTGCCGCCAGATACCCGCTTGTCGCCCAGAATACCGTTATATAGCAGTGCCAGCCCGCGCGGGCCGTGATTGCCCAGGAACGGGCTGTCCGCTGCCCCTTGATAAGGAATGCCCGTTTCTGAAAACCAGATATGCGCCGCCAATTCGGGAAACCGGATTCCGGGGCGAATGCGGCCTTCATCGTCAAACACAGGTTCGCCCAACCGATAAAAGCTGAAGCCACCGCCGCCCTGCCACTCCACTGCTTTGGAAATACCGCCCTGTTCGCCATCGATCACCTTGGCCAGTCGGGGCGCGCAATGGGTGATTGCATGATCTCCCATTTCCACGCCAATCCACTTGCGGCCCATCTTGTGCGCGACGGCTGCCGTGGTGCCGGAACCCAAGAAGCTGTCCAAAATAAGGTCACCGGGGTTGGTGGCGATATGGAAAATTCGTTCAACTAGTCTTTCGGGCTTTGGCGTCCCAAAGCTAACGTCTGCGCCGAAAAGTTCGTTGCATTCCTTTTTGCTCTCATCGGTGTGACCAACTTCAGTGTGCGGCCACCACGTCCACGGCACTAATCGTTCCACTTCAGAAAGAAAGCGAATTACGCTTGGCTGCGCATTTCCATCCTTTCCCCAATAAATCCGGCCTTTTGCCTTCATCTTCTCAAATTCGGGTTCGATAGTCGACCAACAACGGCCTTCCGGCGGGATGTGCCTCTTCCCGTTCGGGGCGGTGATTACATACATCTGATTAGGCCGATAGCCTTGCGCAGTCATGGGAAGCCCGCGCCAACGTTTGGTTGGATCAATTTCTTTGGGGTTATCCGGATTTTTGTAAATCTTAGCTTGTTGTTCGTCTAGCGGAATTCGGTTTCTACCCGCTTTGAACGCATCTGGTGACTTTGCGTAAACAACAAGGTATTCGTGAACGTCACCAATTGCTTCGCGGTTTTCCCTCGAATAGCGTTTTTGCCAGACGTTGGAGGCGATGAAATTCCGCCTTCCAAAAACTTCATCCATCACGACCTTGAGATAGTGCCCTTCGTTGTCGTCAATCGACACCCAAATGCTACCATCCTCTGAAAGCAGATCGCGCAGCAATTCCAGCCGGGGATAGATCATCGCCAGCCACTGAGTGTGTTCCAGATTGTCGTCGTAATGTTCGAAGGCGCTGCGCGTGTTGTAGGGCGGATCGATATAGATGCACTTCACTCGCCCCTTGTAATAGGGCAGCAGTGCCTTCAGCGCGTCCAGATTGTCGCCCTGGATCAGCATATTTCCAGCCGTCGGGTCGCCGTGCGAAAGCGTCGGGTCCGCCTCCAGCAACCGGTAAGGCACAGTGCCCGCGCGCTTCAGGTCGTCATCGCGCGTCAACCATGTCAAACTCGGCATTCGGGGCTCCCCATGAATGTTGAAGGGCATAGCAGCGCGTCCGGCCAACCGCCAAGGGCTGGCGGTTGGCCGGAAGGCACGCCCGCGAAGTCAGGTAATCTCGACCAGATACTGTATGCTGTCATCACCGGTTTCGATGCGCTGTTCGTGCAGCGCCTCGTCGCTATAGAGCACAATCCAATCCGGCAATTCAGCCTTCACCAGCCGGGCCACGACGTAGCCTTCCGCGACAAAGCCTTTCAGGTCGAAGTTCGGATCGGGGCAGAGCCTTCCGTCCTGGCTATCATGCCAGCGTTGCCATCGCTGGATGCGCTGCCACAAGGCATCGCTTACGCGAAAGCCCTCGAGCGTGCTGTTGGGAATAGGTGCAGACCAAACCCCATCGCCCTCGAAATCGCACATGATGCGAACGGCTTTGATCTTTTCGATATTTGACATTGTGCCTCCAAGACATGGCAAATCACGGGCAAAGGTTTGCCCCGCCATGCTCGTCGGTACGAAGCTGCAAATAGTCGTTCGGGTTGCGCGGTTCAACTGGCTTTGTGCGACGGCGGGGCTTTGTCGAGTTGTTCCATGGCCGCCATCACCTGTGCGACCAACTTGGGGTCAATTTGGAGCGTGGGGGCACTGTCGGCGGCACAGCGGATCAATTCGCCCTGCCGATGCACGGGCACGCTGCCGTAGCTGGTGAAGGTGGTCAGCACGTCCGCATGGCCCAGATTCTGCGACCATGCCTTCATCGCTTCAGGAGGCAGGCCCAGCGCCATGGCATGACGCACCAGCATATCGCGGAAGCTGTGCGGGTTGAAATAGGGCAGGCCAGCCGCCGCGAAGGCGCGTTTGAATACTTCGCGGATCGGCCCGGTCGTGGCCCAACCATGCCGGGCAATCCCCGTGGCCATAAAGCCACCGGTTGCGTCCAGCCCCATCACGGTGGCCGGAAACAGCGGATCGGCTGGCCCCCAATGGTGGACGCGCTGCAATTCATCGATCCAGTCGGCAAGAATGGCCAGCGGATCAAGCCCGCTTTCGCCAGCGCCAACCGGCATGAAATAGGTGCGGAAGGTCTTGGCGAATTTGGTGCGGACAGTGCGCGCGTCCTGTTCAACGTAGCCTCCCGCCACGTTGACGTGCTCCAGCCGGAATGTGGCCAATGCGCCAACGCGCGCCCCGGTCACGGCAGTAAAGGCAAACAATGCCCGGTCGCGCCGTTCCAGCACCGTTTCAACCGGCATGATGGAAAGGGTATGATGCACCTGTTCCAGGGCGGGTACGACCTTTTCACGCCGGGCGCGGGCAATCGACACGTCCTTGTCACTCAGGTTGAAATAGTCGGCATCGGCATAGGCGATATGGGATTTGAAGCCGGGCAGGTGCGCCAGCCAGAAAAAGAACGCGCGCAGATCGCGCAGGGTGGACAGCATCGTGGCCTTGCTCAGCCGTTCGCCCGTGCGGGCATTGAGCGCCGCCGCCAGTCCGGCCTTGAACGCCACGGCCTGTTCACGGTGAAACCGCTTGAAGTCCTTGGCGCGGGTGGACTGTTCGAACCGGGCCAGCGACTTGGCCACGCCGTCAATGGTCGCCTCATCGCGCCCTTTGGCTTCCGCCAGATAGCGGAAGTAATCGCGCTTGATCCGCTCGTTTGCCGGGTTGTGCTTGGTCATGGTTTCACTTGCCTTTCAAAGTCACAATTCAGGGAGGGTGGGGGACTGCCACTTAGGCGTTGATCCGCCTGCCTGATTTGAACCTCGATTCCGGGCATTCTGGACGGTAAATCCGCCAGCCGGGCGCGCTGGTGCATCACGCTGCCACAGGTGCCGCAAAGGGCGTGCAAATTGCCGGAAACAGCATTCACCGCGATATAGTCCAGCATCGCCAAGGCAGGCGCGCGGGGCGCGCGACAGCGGAAGCAATAGAGCGTGCCGGGCGGGCAGGGCCGCTTGCGGCTGGCATTCCGCTTGGCCAGGAACGCGCGAACGTCCTCCCCTTGGAACAGCACGGGTCGGCCGCCATCAATCGGCTTAAGCCCCTCGCGCTGCCAATTCCGAACCGTGTTCTTGTGCACGCCAAGGCGGACGGCCAGGTCCCGAACAGTGTAACTGCGATGCAGCTTTACCCGCTGCGGGTTGGCCCGGCAGGCAGGCATTGGCCTAGCCTTCCGCTGCCACCAGGCGCTTGATGGAATCCGCCCGGATCAAGGTGCGACGGCCCAGCTTGAAGGCGTCCAACCGCCCGTCTGCAATCATGGCGTAAATGGACGTGCGCCCAAGGCTGAGGGTACGGGCGGTTTCGTTGATAGAGTAGGCGAGGCGTTCCATTGCGAATGTCTCCGGCCCGGAATGGGCAGGGGCAAACATCAGCGGGTGGGGAGCTAATTGCTGCCGGAATAGGCCAGAAACCGCCGGAAACCTAGGTATCTGGCGCTCTTAAGCGGTCCAGCACTGCCCGTACGGCAGGTTGCACAGTGGCACGCGAAGGGTAGCTGAGCCCCCTCGTCTCCAGTCGGTCTGCCACTGTGGAAATGATGGATTCTAGCCCTTGTGAACCTGCGCCATCAGGGAAGCCCTGTTCGTGGATGTAGTGCGCGAGTTCTGCAATCCAGTTTGGCCACGCCGAACTGGCGGGGCGACCGCCCACGTTTCGTGGGGCGATTGACGGCCCAATCGTTGAGGCGTTCGACGTACTTGTAAAGGCAGCTTGTAGGGCTAAAGGGTCGAACTGCAAGCCATTGAAAATCAATGTAACGTCTGAAAAGTCTTTATGTAACTGGACTCTGAAATCTCCGGTTGCCCAACTGCCATACTCTACGACTGCCCATTCGTCTGTGCCGCTGTCGCTACCGATTGCTTCAAAAAAAAGAAGCATTTCATTCCAAGATTCAAAATCTAGGTCTCTTTTGAAATGGCAGTTCAGTTCAGGTTTGTCTAAAAAATATTCGGATTTATTAACGTAATCATGGGGTTCCTCTCCGCGCCTCCATGATAAAACTGAAACAGGTACGAGGTATACGGCCCGGCGGCAGATAGCCTGAATCGCTTCGGTTCCATCTATCGAGCAGATTTTTTCCACCATGCTCTTTGCTTCACGTGCTGTTATCCATTGTCCGGAAGCTGGCGATAGTATGACTCGCGGTGGACCTTCGTTCTCGATTTGGTCCATTACCTTTGTAAGTGCGACGATTTTTTCAGGGCTGAGCATATTGGCGTGCAAGGTAGACAATATCCCCACCTGTCCGCAACGTGTCCAGATAGTCGCCCCACCATTGCGCCATCGCCACCCGTTCATCCCAGTGCGGGCCGCGATGATAAGAACCTCGCATGGCGTCCCTGTCCCTATGCGCCAGCGCCCGTTCAATAGCGTCGGCGGACCATCTGCCGGACTCGTTCAGTAGCGTGCTGGCAGTTGCGCGGAATCCGTGCGCTGTCATTTCATCGCCTGTATATCCCAGCCGCCGCAAAGCCGCGTTCACGGTGTTTTCCGACATAGGCTTTGCGGGTGTTCGGATTGACGGGAAAACATAACGCCCGTCGCCAGTCAGCGCCCCAGCAGCTTTGAACAAGGCGACGGCTTGGGTGGACAGTGGCACCGCGTGTTCTATGCGCGCCTTCATCTTGGCGGCTGGAATGCGCCATACGGCTTCCTCCAGATCGATCTCCGTCCATTCCGCTTGCCGTAGTTCGCCGGGGCGGACGAAAACGTAGGGGGACAGCTGCAAGGCAATCCGGGTTATCGGCAGCCCTTGGCCTTCATACCCGTCAATGGTGCGCAGCAACTCGCCAACCCGTTTGGGTTCGAGAATGGCCGCGTGGTGCTTGGGCTTGCGCTTGGCAAGTGCCCCGCGCAGATCGCGCGTCGGATCGGACGGGGCCAGTTGGTTTGCCACCGCGAAGCGATAGACGCTGCCAACGAATTGCAGCGTGCGATGCGCCTTTTCGTCATTCTTCGCAGCTTCGAATGGGCGCACCGCCTCCAGAATGTCGAACGGCTGGATTTCCGCAATCGGGCGGTGGCCAATCGACTTTTGCAGCAACCGCACAAACCAGCGCCGCTTCACCAGCGTGTTGGCCGCAAGTCCGTCGCGCTCATTCTTCGCAATGAAGGCTTCCGCAACTGCTTCGAAGGTGTTCACGGCACTGGCCTTCGCCGCCTGAACATCGCGGCGCTTTTGATCGCTCGGATCAATACCGTTGGCCAGCAGGCGGCGGGCTTCATCGCGCCGGTCGCGGGCGTCCTTGAGGCTGACATCCGGATAGACCCCCAGGCCCAGTTTCTTTTCCACCCGCTTGGGCTGGCCCGCATCATCACGCCCATCGATGCGGTATTTCATGCGCCACAACATACCGCCGGAAGGCTGCACCAGCAGGAACAGGCCCTTTTCGTCGGTCAGCTTGTAAGGCTTATCCTTGGGCTTCGCATTGCGGATTGCGGTGCTGGTAAGTGCCATTTGGGGGCCACGCCTTTCGATAGGTTCGAAGTGGCCCCCACCGTGGCCCCCAAAACTGCCTGAATGTCGGCAAGCATTGGCGAACACTGGCGGTTAGGCCGGTGGCATAAATGGCAGATTTCCGGGGTTTTTTCAATCATTCCCGCGCATTAGCGAACAGGGAAATGGTGCCGCTTAGGTGACTCGAACACCTGACCCCATCATTACGAATGATGTGCTCTACCAACTGAGCTAAAGCGGCACTCCCCCGTCAAGGAGGCTGGAGGCCCGAGCCGGAATCGAACCGGCGTAAACGGATTTGCAATCCGGTGCGTAACCACTCCGCCATCGGGCCCCAGAGGGCGCGCCCTAGCGAAAGCCGGTGCCGCGTGCAACGCCCATTCGTGGCTGAATGGCGGATCGATCAATCGCGGCGATATGTCGCAGGGTCGACCGGAGCAGGCTCCACTCCCAGGAATGTGGTCAGTTCCCGCAGTTGCGCCAGCAGCGCATATTGCCACAGCAAGGCGGTGGACCGGGTAGTTTCAGCCTCGACCTGCGCGTTATAGACCGCCGCCTGGGCATCCAGCAGGTCGAGCAGGGATCGCCGGCCAATGCCAAATTGTGCGGTGTAGGATTCGCGCACTTGCGCGGCCACGGCCGCGCGTTCTTCCTGTTCGGTCACCCGCCGACGGGCTGCCTGCATTTGCTGCCACGAAACCCGTGCCTGCAGTTCGCTGTCCCGTCGTGCCGCTTCCAGTGCGAAGCCCGCATCGTCTTCGCGGGAACTGGCTTCGCGAATCTTGGCAGCCGTGACACCCCCGTCGAACAGGTTCCAGCGCAGTGAGACCAGCGCCTGAGCGTCTTTTGTGAGGCCGCGATACCCTTCGAAGTCCTGGCCATAGCGGTATGCACCCTGCAGCCCCACCGTCGGCCAGCGTTCGGCCTCTGCCCGGCCAGTGCCGTACCGCGCCGCGCGATAACGGGCGAGGGCACCCTGGATTGCCGGATCAACCGCCGCGGCCCGGTCGGTCGCTTCATCGACATTTGCGGGCAGCTTCGCCCCGGGCACTTCAGGCGCGGCGACTGTGATGTCGTCCCGGCCGAGCATCTGCGCCAGCTTTTCCCGCGCGATCACCAGGTTGTTGGCGGCTTCGGTCAGCCGCACGCGCGCGGTCTGCAGCCGTTCCGATGCCTGTTGCTGTTCGGAAATGCTCATTACCCCCTGGGTGACGCCCAGGCGAACATCGTCGGCCAACTTTTCGTGGAACGCGAGATTTTCCTGCGAGGCGGCGAGCACGTGTTCGCCCGCGTATGTTTCGAGATAGGCCCGGCTGATGCTGAAGGCGATCTGTTCAGCCGCGCCGGCTTCATCCTGTTGCGCCGCCACCAGGCTTTGCTGGCGGGAGCGGATTTCCTCGTCCCGCCGGCCGAAATCCCACAACGGCTGGTCGACGGTCACCGATGCATGCAGCGGCTTTTCATCGATTGCCGACAGGCCCGCATCGATCCGGGCATCGTTTTGCAGGTGGCGCACGCCGCCGGCCGCATCAAGCGAGACCTTGGGCAGCCATTCCCGCCGCACCGCGTCGCGCACGGCCTCGGCCGCGTGGGTCTGTGATTGGGCCCGGCCCAGTTCGGGGCTGCGATCCAGGGCGATGGACACCGCATCCCCCAGGGTCAGGGTTTCGGCCCAGGCTGCCGGCGCGATGATGGCGGCCATGAAGGCAGAGGCGAGGGCCGTCCCGCAAAGATGCTTTTTCATCGATCCTCCTTGCGCACTTCCTGTGAGCGGAAGTCCTGATTGTTCGTTTTGGCCGTTGCCCGAACTTGAACAGACGGGCCCGATGGGCCGGAAGCGATATGTTGACGCAAGTAAATTGAGCCCTGTTAACCCGGCGATCAACAAAAAGCCGCCGCTATGGCTGGCGAGTGTGTGATTTCGTCTGGGGCTAAATGGGCCTGTTACCAGGCGTTTCGCTAGAAAAGGCGTTAGAACAATAGGTTATTCGCGAAAGGCGCGCCAATCTGACGGCAGGCCGGAGCAAGGATGTCTCCCAAAATGGGACGCTCCAAGCGGATCTGGAATGTTGACTTTGCCGTTAACAGGCCGATTATCGAAGTGTTAACTATATACCGAGTCGTGGCCAACAAAGGACCACGAGGTCGAACCATAATCATACCTTGGGTCGCATCCATGAACGTCTCTGCGTGTGCCAATTGCGCACCGCGGTGGGGCGATGTTGGGCAGCGGCACGAGCCTCTGCCCTGGACAAGAAGTCTGGAGATGCATGATGGCTGATATCGATCTTACCGCCCAAGGTTCCACCACCACGATTGACGGCGTGATCTTCACAGATGCCGACAACATCGGATCTGGCACCGGTAACTATTCGCCATTCCTGGCGATCCGCGACAATGACGGGAACGAGGCCGGTTTCAACACCGACACCAACACCAATGTCGCCAGCAACCCGGACATCGACAATTCGAAGACCCATTCGGTCCTCTTGGCGAACCTGCCGATCACCGTGGTCAACGGTATCGAATATTTCGAGATCCGCCTCGACATCAACGAAAGCAATTCGGACAACTTCGTCTCGCTCAACCAGTTCAAACTCTATGCGGGGGATAACGATCTTGATCCGACCGCGGGTACCGATCTGGTTGATACCCTGGCGGAATTGCAGTCGCTGGATCTTGTCTATGACATGGACGCAGGCACGGACCGCACGCTGCAACTCAATGAAGTTTCCACCGGCAGCGGCACCGATGACTATTCGATCCTGGTCCCGATCAGCCTGTTCGCGGGCTATGACCTGTCATCCACTTACGTGTTCCTCTATGCCGAAATGGGTACCAAATCGAGCACCTTCGATGCTGAATCGGGCTTCGAGGAATTCAACATCCAGGACGCCGGCACCCTGACCGGCGTCAAGTTCAGCGACGTCGATTCCGATGGCGTCCGCGATGGCGGCGAAGTCGGCGTGGGCGGCGTGACCGTGTTTATCGATGCGGACCAGGACGGCGTGCTCGACACCAACGAACGGTCGACCACCACTGCGGCTGATGGCAGCTATTCGTTCACCGGCGTTGCACTGGGCACCTGGCAGGTTCGCGAAATTCTTCCCACCGGCTCCACCCGCACCACCGGCGATTTCGAAACTGCGACCATTGCCACGCTGGGCCAGGTGGTCCTGGTCGATCCGATCGGCAACCATTACCCGATCCCGCACATTTCGATCGACAAGGCGTTCGTCAATGTCACCGATGGCCCGGATGCAGGCACTTCGACGACCGTGATCGACGGCGCCGGCGACACGGCCAATTACACCATCAATGTGACGAACGATGGTGAAACCAACCTGGTCAACGTGACTGTCACCGACGCTGCCGCATCTTCGCTGACCGAACTGGTCGGCGGTGACGGCTTCAACACCGGCGATGCTGACAAGGACGATATCCTCGACGTCGGTGAAGTCTGGCATTGGACCGCCACCCAGCTCGCCAACCAGGCTGATCTGGACACCAACGGTGGCGGCGATGGCGACAAGGACAACTCCGCGACCGTGGTCGGCACCCAGCAGGGTACCGCCACTGAGGTAACGGCTACCGACACCGCTGCTGCGCCGATCGTGCGCGCTCCGGCCATCGCCATCGTCAAGACCTTCAACGGCTGGTCGGGCGGTGATGGTGACAGCGTGGGCGATACCGCCGGCGATGTGGCCAGCTACACCATCGTGGTTACCAACACCGGCAATGTGACCCTGACCAACGTCGTGGTACAGGATCCGCTTACCGGCACTGTGTTCAACGTCGGCACACTGACCCCCGGCGGGTCGAGCGCACCGCTCGTTGAAAACTACACGCTGACCCAGGCGGACCTCGACTCGCAGGGCACCTCGGAATTCAACAGCTTCCTGTCCGGTTCGATTGAAAACACCGCCACGGCTACTTCCGGCCAGACGGGCCCCGCTTCCGCCAGTGCGGTTGCGCCGATTGTCTACAATCCTGAAATCGCGATCGACAAGACCTTCGTGGGCTGGGCCGATGGCGGTGCCAACGGCAATGCCGCAGGCGACGTGGCCAACTACACGGTCACGGTGACCAACACCGGCAACGTCACGCTGACCAATGTCACCGTGGTCGATCCGCTGACCGGGCAGAACATCACGGGCGTCACGCTCGCGCCGGGTGCCTCGCAGACCTACAACACCAGCTACACGCTGACCCAGGCCGATCTCGACAACAATGGTGGCGGCGATGGCGACATCGACAACACCGCGACTGCCGACAGCGACCAGACCGGTCCGGAAGACGACAGCGCCGTGGCCCCGATTGCCCCGGCTCCGTCGATCGATGTGACCAAGGTGTTCACGGGCTGGGCCGATGGCGGTGCCCAAGGCAACCAGGCGGGCGATGTTGCGAACTACGAGATCGTGGTGACCAACACCGGCAACGTGACCCTGACCAATGTGACGGTGAAGGATCCGCTGACAGGTCAGGACGTGCTGATTGCCAGCCTCGCCCCGCAAGGAACGGCGACTTACCAGGCTAGCTACACGATCACCCAGGCCGACCTTGATACCAAGGGCGACAGCGCGCTGGGCAACGTTGGCGAGGATGGCGACATCGACAACACCGTGACGGCCGACAGCGACCAGACCGGCCCGGATACCGCCACGGCAGAAGCGCCGCTGGCCTATACCCCGGGCGTCGACATCGAAAAGCTCGTTTCCAAGACCGGCGGTGCCGATCTGGCGAACTACATCGATGCCGATACCGCTGCTGCGGGTTACCAGAATGTCGGTGTTCAGCAGGACATGTACTTCGCCATTACTGCAACGAACACTGGCAACATCACGCTGACCGATGTGGTTATTACCGACACCAGCACCGCATATGGCGGCGCCACCAAGACCCTGTTCACCGGGGGGGCGCTGACTGCGGATGCGACCGCACTGGGGGCCACGCTTTCCGGCGATACCGACAGTGACGGCAAGCTGGACGTGGGTGAAACCTGGACGATCCTGTACAAACAAGGCTTCGAAATCGGCCAGCACGTCAACACGGCTGACATCCACACCGGACAGAATGTCCAGGACACCGACGCGGCGCACTACTTCGGCATCCAGCCGGGGCCGGGCGTGCGCACTCCGGGCTTCTGGAGCAACCTCGGTTCGCAGTTCTGGGACGGCATCCAGGGCAACGAAACGAAGTCGGGTCCGACGTTCGCCGAGGGTGAGCTGTTGTACGCGGTGGATGCCAACAACGATGGCTTCATCAACAGCGTCGCGGGCGATCAGATCAACGATGACCGGCCGCTGGACGGGGCTGGCCTGCTGATCGGCGATCTCGACAAGGATGGCTTCACCGACGCCGGTGAGGATACGCTGTTCATCGGTTACAACGATGCCAAGAACCTCATCAACGCTTCGCAGAAGACGCAGTCCGGTGACGGGGTGCAGATGCTGGGCCGCGATGTTGTTGCCACCTGGCTGAACTATCTGGCCGGTAATCCGATCGGTACCGATGCCGATGCCAACAGCCCGGCGCACTTCCTCCAGGATGCGGTGGACTGGTTGCAGACCTTCGGCGACGGTAGTGGGAGCAACACGTACATTGACGAGTCGTTTGACACCTATTCGGCCGGTCACGGGGCAGTGAAGACGAACAGCAGCCACTGGAAGAGTGACATCGTTGATAGTGAGCATTCCGCTGCCGAAATGCATACGGCGCTGGATACCTACAACAACACCGGCTCCGGTTACGCAATGTCGGGTGACAGCTCGTTCGACACCATGCTGATCGTGGCATCGCAGTCCACGATCTGATAATGAAGGTTAATACTATTGACGTGTGCGTGACTGGGGCTGACAGTGCTCTCAAAGGGGGATGGTCGTCTTGGTCTCACACACTGAAGTAGAACTTCCGAAGGGCCGGCTAGCTCCATGGCTGGCCGGCCCTTTGCGCAAAAACAGGCCCATTTACCTGAGGGTCGGATTGGCCGCGGCGATGATTAATTTCTTCGCTCTGGTCACATCCCTTTTTACCATGACGGTCTATGACCGCGTCATTCCCAATAACGCGACCGATTCCCTTATTGGCTTGACCATCGGTTTGGTAATCGTGGTCCTGTTTGACTTCGTGCTCAAGTTGCTGCGTGCCTATTTCGTGGACGTTGCGGGTGCCCGCATCGATCGCGACATTGGCAAATCGATCTTCCAGCAAATCCTCAACATGCGGCTTGACCTGGGCAAAGGTTCGACCGGCGGGCTTGCCGGCCTGGTGCGGGAAATCGAGACCCTGCGCGATTTCTTCGCCAGTGCGACGGTAACGGCGCTGGTGGACCTGCCGTTCATCTTCATCACGCTGGGCGTGATGGCGCTGATCGGTGGCTGGATCGTGCTGGTGCCGATTGTGCTGATCCCGCTGGTGATCATCACGGCCCTGCTTTCCCAACCGACCATGCGGCGCCTGTCCGCAACCAACCTGGGGGAGGCTCTGGGCAAGCAGGCCGTGCTGGTGGAAACGATCGGCAGTATTGAAACGGTCAAATCGTCCAACGCCGGGGCAATGCTTTCGGAACGCTGGGACCGGGCGGTTACCAGCCACGCCGGCTCGTCGCTGCAACAGCGGGTCGTTTCCAACCTGTCGATCAACATGGCGGCATCTGTGCAGATGCTGGCCTATTCCGGCGTGGTGATCTTTGGCGTCTATGCCATCGCCGACAACACCATGACGATGGGCGGCCTGATTGCCTGTTCGATCCTGTCGGGCCGCGCGGTGGCGCCACTGGCGGCGATTGCCCACCTGCTGACGCGGATCAACGCCACGCAGACGGCCTATCGCCAGATCAACCGGATGATGGAACAGCAGCCCGAAGGCCCGCAGGGCGCCGGGTTGGCCATCGGCCGGGTCGATGGTGGCATCGAGTTTCGCGATGTCGACTTCCGCTACCCCGATGCCCCGGAACTGGCGCTGGCCGGGGTCAGTTTTCGGATCGCACCGGGGGAACACGTCGCGCTGATCGGCCCCATCGGTTCCGGCAAATCGACCATCGCCCGCCTGCTGATCGGGCTCTATCCGCCCACCAGCGGGCTGATCCTCGTCGACGGAACCGACATCCGCCAGTTCAGCCCCAAGTCGCTGCGGGCCAGAGTCGGGGCGCTGTTCCAGGACAATGTGCTGCTGACCGGTTCCCTGCGCGACAATATCATGCTGGGCCGTCCCGATATCGACGATGACGAAATGCTGCGCGCCTCACGCGTCAGCCTGGCGCACGAGTTCATTTCGCAGATGCCCAATGGCTATGACCTGATCCTGGCTGATCGGGGCGAAGGCCTGTCCGGCGGCCAGCGGCAGTCGATTGCCCTGGCCCGGGCGCTGGCCGGCAGACCGCCGGTGCTGGTGTTTGACGAGCCGACATCTTCGGTCGACATCGAAACCGAAAGCCGGCTGCTGCAGAACCTGCGTGCGGAATGCGAAGGGCGTACCCTGATCCTTATCACCCACCGCCCATCGCTGCTGGCACTGGTCGATCGTGTCATCCTGATGTCGCGCGGCCGCATTGCGATGGATGGCACACCGGACGAAATTACCGGACGGGTACGTGAAATCGCGGGAGCGCAGGGATGAACGGGGGAAGAGAACTGCTGGTGCTGCCGGAAGAAGATCTGGAAATCTTCAGCTCCGGCTATCGGAAACTGGCGAACCGCATTCTGTGGGTCATCGCCGCCTTCTTCGTCGCATTCTTCCTTTGGGCGACCTTCACCAAGGTTGATCGGACGGTGCATTCGTTCGGCCGCGTGGTGGCCAGTTCCAAGATGCAGGTCGTTTCCAACCTGGAAGGCGGGGTGATCGAACAGATCCTCGTCAAGCCGGGGCAGATTGTGAAGAAGGGGGACGTGATCGTTCGCCTTTCGCCCACCCTGACCACCGCCGAAATGGGCAGCAATGCCGCTTCGGTCGAAGCCCTGCGGGCCAAGGTGGCGCGGCTCAATGCCGAAGTTCGCGGCGTTGCGCCGTCCTATGCCGGGCTGCCCGCCAGCATCGTCCAGACCGAACAGGCGCTGCATTCGGCGCGCTCTGCCGAATACAGCGGCCTGGCCTCTGCCGGCAGCGCGCGCGTGGCCCAGGCGGAACGGTCTGTCGCCGAAGCCCAGTCGATGGTGGCGGCGCGCCGGTCCAACCTGGATGCCGCCCAGCGCGAACTGGATATGCTGCGCCCGCTGGCCGACCGGCAGATCGTCAGCCGGGTCGACCTGCTGAAAGCTGAAAACGCCGTAGTGGTCGCACAAAACGAATTGGCGGCGGCCCAATCCGCCGTGTCGCGCGTGCGTTCCGCCGTTGCCGAAGCCAGCGCCTCCGGCAGCCAGGCGCGCAGCGACTGGTTGAGCCGCGCGGGAATGGAACTTGCCACCGCCCAGGCCGAACTGGCGGCGCGAGAACGCACGATGCCGGCGCTGTCGGACAAAGTTGATCGCACCATCATCCGAGCCCCGATGACGGGCACCGTCAACCGCGTACTGGTGACCACGGTTGGCGGATCCGTCGCCGCCGGAATGCCGGTGGTGGAGATCGTGCCGAACGAGGAAGCCCTCTATATCGAAGCCATGGTCCGCCCGCAGGACATCGGCAACATCAGCCTGGGGCAGCGGGCCAGCGTTGAAATCACGGCTTACCGTTCGGCGGTGTTCGGCACGCTTGAAGGGCAGGTGACGACCATTTCCCCCGACGCCGTCATCAATGAAAAGACCGGCGAGAGCTTTTACACGGTGGAAGTGCGTACCACCTCGCAGTTGCAAGGCCGGGACGGCAAGCCATTGCAAATCGGAACCGGCATGACAGCCAATGTCAGCCTGATGGGCGAAAAGCGTTCGATCCTGTCGTACCTGTTCACCCCGATCACCCGTCTGTCTGAAACGGCCTTCCGCGAATAAGGCCACCGGGGGCACCCGCCAGAAACCTCTCCAGACGGGTTGGTGCTTGCAGCGGATGCGGCAGGTCGTTAGCGTGCTACGCAAATTCGCGAGAGGAATATGCCGATGTCCGCCAACGACGTGAAAATGCAGCGTATCGCCGGCGGCGGTGAAGATCGCTTCCTGGGTTCTGATGTGTTCGAAAGTTCCGGCCGCAGCCTGCCTGCGCCCCGTGGCGGTGGGACTGTGCGCGAAGAGGCCCGCGATATCGACATCTACCACCAGTGCGACGTGGCCGTGATCGGCGGCGGCCCCGCTGGCTGCGCCGCGGCTTGGGCGGCGGCCAAGGCTGGAGCCGACGTTACCCTGGTGGAACGCTATAACTGCCTGGGCGGTCTTTCCACCGGCGGCGTGGTGATGTGGATTGACCGCATGACCGACTGGAGCGGCAACCATGTCATCCAGGGCTTTTCGCGCCATTTCATTGACCGGATGCCACCTGAATCGGTTGCCGGCCCGCCGCGCACCGACTGGGGCAGCAAGGACCCGGCCAAGGTGGGATACTGGGGCAACCGCACCACCGCCTTCCACGGCATCGTGCAATGGGCGCCCACGCTCGATCCAGAACGGATGAAACTCAACAACCAGGAAATGCTGCTGGAAGCGGGCGTGCGGATCGTGTTCCACGCCTGGGCCGCGCGGCCGCTGGTGGAACAGGGCACGGCCAAGGGCGTGATCTTCGAATCGAAGGCGGGCCGCAACGCGCTGCTGGCCAAGGTGGTGGTCGATACCACGGGCGATGGCGACATGTTCGCGCGCGCCGGGGCCGAATTCGATACCGACATCGAAGAAGGCGACGTCCATCATTCTATGAACACCGGTTGGACCGTGGGCGGCGTGGACATGGACCGCTGGATCGACTGGAAGGTCCACAACCCGGACCATCTGCGCGAACTGATGGAACGCGGGCGGCATGAACTGGGCTTCTTCCAGACGCCCTATGTCAGCTGGCGCAAGGACATTGCCCTGTTCCTCGGCCCGCGCCAGTCCGGCCTCTCCGCGCTGGACGTGGATGACATGACTGAGGTGGAAATCCGCAGCCACCGCCTGTTCGAAGGGCACGTGCAGTTCTTCAAGCGCAACGCGCCGGGGTTTGAACAGGCATACAGCCTCTATTCCGGCAGCCAGCTGGGCGTGCGCCACACCCGCCGCCTGGCCGGGCTGGAACGGATCGAACGCAAGGACTGGGGCCGGGGCGGGGCCGTGGCGACCGAAGTGGGCGTGTCCCCGTCGATCAGCCCTAAGTTCCCGATCGTTTCCGTCCCTTATGGCGCATTGGTGCCGCGGAACCTCGATGGGGTGCTGGCGGCGGGGCGGCACATCAGTTGCGATGCCAACAGCCACGGCTTCATGCGCGAAATCCCGCAATGCTGGCTGACCGGCCATGCCGCGGGCGTTGGGGCGGCAGTGGCGGCCAATCGCGGCGTGCAACCGCGCGAAGTGGACGTGAGCGAGGTTCGTTCGATCCTGCGCCAGCAAGGCGCGCACCTGCACGACGATGCGATGCTGGGTGCTGCCACGGCAGAAAGCGTCGCCGCGGAATAACTGCGAACGGGCACAGGCCGGGCAGTTGGCCGGGTCAGGGGCCCGGTCACCGGTTGACCGGTGCCACCCCCTGTGGCAAGCGCCCGTCCCAGCCGCAGGGCACGCGGGTGTAGCTCAATGGTAGAGCAGCAGCTTCCCAAGCTGAATACGAGGGTTCGATTCCCTTCACCCGCTCCATTTCCCTGTCCGCCAGCATCCGCTAGCGTCTAGACAAACCCCCAAAATCCAAGGTATTTAGCGGCTATCAGGCCGCAAGCGTTCACCCTCGTTCGCATTCAGCCACCAGCCGCTGGGGGTATGATTGGGGGGTGCATGCAATTCGGCCAAATCGATACCCCCACGCTTGGGGGTAGATTGGGGGTTTAGCCCCCGGAAAGGCTGGCAATCCCGTGGCTTTGACCGATGTGGCCATCCGCAATGCAAAGCCCGGTCCAAAGGCGGTCAAACTGGCGGACGGCGGGGGCATGTTCCTGCTGATCACCCCAGCCGGGGGCAAGCTCTGGCGGCTGAAATACCGGGTCGATGGGCGTGAGAAGCTGCTAGCCATTGGGGCCTATCCCGAAATCGGACTTGGCGAGGCGCGCAGGCGTCGGGAGGAAGCGCGGGAGCTGATCGCCCTTGGCAAAGACCCGTCGCGGGAGAAGCAGCGCGAGAAGGTCCGTGCCCGCATACAGGCGGCGGACACGTTCAAGGCGATCTGCGACGAGTATTGCGAGAAGCGGCGGCGCGACGGGACGAAGGGCTGGGCACCCGTCACGGCCACGCGCAGCGAGTATCTGCTGTCTCTCGTCTGCGGGTCAATCGGCAAGCTACCCATTGGCGAGATTGAACCGGCGGACGTGCTGACGGCCATTCGCCGGATCGAAGGCAAAGGGAAGCTGGAAAGCGCGCGGCGTAGCCTGCAACTGGCTGGCGCGGTGTTCCGCTATGCCGTGGCGACGGCGCGGCTGGCGTCGGACCCAACCCGCGACCTGCGCGGCGCGCTGACCGCCCCCACTGTCACGCATTACGGCGCGATCACCGATGCAAAGAAGGCAGGTGAACTGCTGCGCGCCATCGATGACTATGATGGCAGTGGGATTACCAAACTGGCTTTGCAGATTTCGCCCCACGTCTTTGTCCGCCCCGGCGAACTGCGCCATGCCGAATGGAGCGAATTCGATCTGGACGGCGCGCTCTGGATCATCCCGGCGGGCAAGATGAAGTCCCGCAAGACGCACCACGTCCCCCTGTCACGGCAAGCCGTCGAACTGTTCCGCGAAGTGCAGTCAGTGACCGGGCCGAGTGGCTACGTTTTTCCGTCCGTCCGCACTCGCACCCGCCCCATGAGCGAAAACACCATAAACGCCGGGCTGCGGCGGCTTGGGTATGCGACCGATGAAATGACGGCGCACGGCTTTCGCGCCATGGCTTCCACGCTGTTGAACGAAAGCGGCAAATGGAACCCAGATGCCATCGAACGCGCGCTTGCCCATGGCGATACCGACAAGGTGCGCGCGGCCTATCATCGCGGCGCGCACTGGAAAGAGCGAGTGGAAATGGCGCAATGGTGGTCAGATTATCTGGATCAATTGCGCAAGGGGGCGGATATTGTGCCGCTGCGCACAAGTGGCACTTCCTGATTGTCAGGGTGCATTTCCCCTGAATTCGTAATGTTGGTCAGGCGCGGCCTATTGAATATTCCTCGTCTGTTCTCGTAACCTGAATGCCGGGGATAGGCAGGCCAGCCGACAAGCACGCATCCCACGTGTTTCCCCGCTTCATCTTGGGAGCCGCGAGGGAAGCGGATTGGGCGACGATACCAAGAGAACCAATCCTCTGATGGAGGCAATGCGCGCAGACCCCCGCGGTCGGGCACGAACGCGGCTGATCGAACTGCGCGATCATTGGTCGAAACATGGAGTTTCGGATTCACCGATTCCCCTCTCTCCGAAAGACCCTCAAAAGCCGGGCCGCGACTGGCTTCCAGAACCTGAGTGGATCAGCGGCGGGGATGCCTTCGATATACTGAGGCTACAAACCGAGGCGTATGAATATGCGCCGCCCATTGCGCGCATTTGCCAAATCATTGCCGATCAATGGGATCGCGAAGATGCTGGCTTGAACTATGCATTGGCCGCACTTCCACCTAGTCATGACCTACTACGCGATTTCACCGTTGGTTCGACCCACTGGTTCCGGGCGCTTCATACTTTGCTGACCTTGCAAGGGGCAGAAGACATTGACGGGTGGGAAAGGCTGGTCAGCGATCTGCATGAATGGATCGCGATGTATGATTGCCTGCGAATCCGCGCGCGCTACGTTCTAATAAATGCCCTTACGCTTGACTGGGGTTGGCACGAGATTTCGCTCCCAGAGGCGAAACAGGAGCCGATCTGGTCTTTTCCGAAGGCGTTGGCGTGGATAGCGACCCGAGACTATCTTGCTTTGGCCCGGATGGGCTACTTCCGCCGTGCAGAAGGTGAAGACGAACCAGTCGCGACCGATGGCGTGTGCAAGTACAATACGCAGGCTTTGGGCTGGCTTCATACCGCGATCACCTACACAAAATGCGGATGCGGGGCTTGGCGTGATTTCGGCTTGGCAGCGATCAAGCATTGCACCTGCATCTCCGTCGCCTGGGAGGAATTGGTGCGCTTTCGAGGCGGTTTGTCGCCTGACACGCCGGAGCTTGTGCTCAATCTCCAAGAAGGCTGGCTATCAATGACGTGGCCAGATGGGGCAGACAACATCCGCTTTCTACGCCGCGACATTCTGGATCGCTGGCCTGCGGTGCCGGTGGACAAGCAAGACGTGCCTGCCTTGGAGCATTCGACGGCGAGCGGCGAACAAGATTGTCGCGCGTGGCTGGTCAAGGAGTTCGCCGCCGATCCTGGAAAGCGGCGCTCGAAGAAGGACTTTCGTGAAGCTGCGCTGGCCGCGTTTGCGGGTCGATTAAGCGAACGCGGCTTCAATCTCAGGGTCTGGCCCGATCTGGCACGCGATCATGGCCGCGACGGCGCGGGGGCAAAGCGCAAATCGTAACGCCGAATCGAATCGCCGGTTTTTTGCGACCGCTATTCGATCAATTTTCGACTGCCGATGTTTGGCCTCGTTCAATCAGCAACGAGGTGTTTCCATGCCGTCCGAAAAGCCCGATCTTCCGAAGATCGCCTACAGCATCCGTGAAGCCTGCCATGTATCCAGCCTGGGCAGGACCACGATTTACAACCATATCGCGGCGGGCCGTCTGTGCGCCAGGCGCATTGGTGGCCGCGTCGTCATTCCGGCGGAAAGCCTGCGCGCGCTGATCGAAGGGCAGGCCTGATCACCATGCCCGCGCCCCGGGCCAATCATCGCCGGGTCAAGCTCCACCGCATTTACAGCGCGGTGGAGCTGGCAGCCTGTTGCGGCGTCCACAAGAACACGGTGCGGCACTGGCAGGCCAACGGGCTGGAGCCAGTCAGCACAGGCCGCCCTACCCTGTTCGACGGTGCCACCGTCCGCGCCTTCCTCGCCAAGCGCAACGCCAGCCGCAAGCGGCCTTGCCCGCCTGGCACGCTCTATTGCTTCAAGTGCCGCCAGCCCCGTGCGCCCGCCATGGGAATGATCGAAGCCACGTCACTGAATGCCACCACGGGCAACCTGATCGCCATGTGCGAGACCTGCGGCACCATGATGCACCGCCGCACCCGTCTGGCCGCGATCCCGGCGATCATGCCCAATCTGACCGTCCAAATCATGGAGGCAGGCCCACGCCTATCTGAGCGCACCAAGCCTTCCCTGAATTGTGCCAATCGAAAGGACTGACAGACCATGGCGAAACACAATGCCGCGAACGCCCGGATCAAGCGGGAATACTTCACTTATCTGAAGGAGGCGCAGCGCCGCGACGAAGGATCGATCGATGCCGTGGCCAAGGCGCTGGCGCGCTTCGAGGAGGCGAACGGACACAAGGACTTCAAGACCTTCCACCGGGCGCAGGCAGTCGCCTTCAAGCACAAGCTCGACAAGCAACCGGCGGCCCGCACCGGCAAACCCCTGAGCCGGGCGACGGTCAATTCAACCCTGTCCGCTTTGCGCGCGTTCTTCGTCTGGCTGGCCGGGCAACCCGGTTACAAGTCGCGCCTGTCCTATGCCGATGCCGATTACTTCAACCTGACCGAGAAGGACGTGCGGATCGCCAAGGCGGCGCGGCACAAGGCGTTCCCATCGCTGGAGCAGGTCCACCACGTCATCGCCACGATGCCAGCCGGAACCGCCATCGAGCTGCGCAACCGGGCGTTGGTGACCTTTGCCCTGCTGACCGGCGCGCGTGACGGGGCGCTGGCCTCGTTCCGGTTGAAGCACGTCGATCTGGTGCAGGGCCGGGTGGATCAGGATGCGCGTGACGTGAAGACCAAAGCCAGCAAGACCTTCGCGACGTGGTTTTTCCCGGTTGGCGGTGACGCGCTCCTGATTGTGCGGGACTGGTGCGATTACCTGCGTAGCACCATGCTTTGGGGTGACGATGACCCGCTATTCCCGCCCACGCAAATTGGGCTTGGCGAGAACGGCGGTTTTATGCCCGTTGGCCTGCGCAGGGGTGAATGCTGGCAGGGGGCCGGGCCAATTCGCGACATTTTCCGCAATGCCTTCACGGCGGCTGGCCTGCCCTATTACAACCCGCATTCTCTGCGCGATACGCTGGTGCAGCTTGGCGAACAGGTCTGCACCACGCCGGAGCAGTTCAAGGCCTGGTCGCAGAATCTGGGACACGAACGCGTGATGACCACGCTTACCAGTTACGGCACCGTCGCCCCGCACCGGCAAGCCGAATTGATCCGGGGCATGGGCATGGCAAAGAGCGCAGGTAGCAAGCTGGCTGCGAACATCGATCCGGCGCTAGTAGCGCAAGTGCTGGCAGTCATCCAGAATTTGCCGGGTGACCGGCTGGGCTAAGTCCCTTGGCGTCCAGCCGCACCCGCTGCTAGATATGTCCCCAACAGGGAGTGTGCGTGTGGCGGTTAACTATCATCTTGGCGGCTTTCCGCCCGGTCCGCTGAACCTTGAGCTGCTGTTTCCGCTTGTTGGCCCGGCGAATGCGGCGGTTGCCCGCTATGAAGGCGTTCTGGCTGGCATTCCCAACCCCAACGTCCTGTTGTCGCCGCTCACCTCGCAGGAAGCCGTGCTGTCCAGCCGGATCGAGGGAACGCAGGCGACTTTGGGCGAAGTGCTTGAATTCGAGGCAGCCGGCGCGCCGGATGATGAAAGCACTCCGAAGAAGGCCGATATTCGCGAGGTTCTGAATTATCGCGCGGCGCTGAATGAAGCCGTGCGGCTGATGAAGGAAGGACTGCCTCTTTCGCAGCGCCTGATACGGGCCGCGCACCGGGTGCTGATGGACGGTGTGCGCGGGCGCAACAAAGACCCTGGCGAATACCGCAAGATTCCCAACTGGATCGGCCCGGAAGGCTGCACGGTCGAACAGGCGCGCTTCGTGCCCTGTGGTGCAGACGCCCTGCCGGGCTGCATGTATGCCTGGGAAAGCTACATTCATGGCGATGCGCCCGACCGGCTGGTGCAGCTAGCCATCGTCCACGCGGAATTTGAAGCGATCCACCCGTTTCTCGATGGCAATGGCCGGCTGGGGCGCTTGATCGTGCCGCTGTTTCTCCATTCGCATGGCCTATTGTCGCAACCCAATTTCTACCTGTCGGAGTATCTAGAAGCGCACCGGGCCGAATATTACGACCGCCTGCTGGCCATTTCCCGCGATGGCGACTGGACTGGCTGGGTAGCCTTTTTCCTGCGGGCGGTTGCCGCGCAGGCCGAAGTCAATATTGGCAAGGCGAGCAAAATCCTGGCCCTGCATGGCGAACTGCGCGATTGGATCGTGGATGCTACCCATTCCCAATATGGCATTCGCGCGCTGGACTGGATGTTCGTGCACCCCATTTTCAGCACGCCCGATTTCATCGAATCAGCGGCTATTCCCCCGGCCACAGCGCGCGGCATCGTGCGCAAGCTGCGCGATCATGGCTTGTTGATGGAACTGGCACCGGCATCGGGCCGTCGTTCCGCCGTTTTCGCCTTTGCGCAGCTGCTGAACATCGCGGAAGGGCACAACGCCTTTTGATGATCGTGGAATCACAGCAAGCCAGCTTGATGTAAGCGAAACCCATTTTCACGATCATCAAACTGGCTTGTGTTGAATTGGCGATCATCAAGATCGCGCCCCGCAAACGGGGACAGAGCGCCGCTGGCACCTTGGCGGCGCACCCGGGGCGCTGCTAGACAAGGCGGGTCTTGGGTGCAGGGGTGGTTCAGGGGAACCAGCCGAAAGGGGTAGGGTCAGTTGGCCGATCATTACGAAACGCTGTCTCAAGCCCAACTGGTCAGCCTGCTGCGCAAGAAAGACGCCGAAAAGAAGCTGGGTCTGGTCTGGGAGCGGGACGAGATCGAAGCGGACGCCGCCATCGATGCCAATTTCATTGCTTGCGCCATCGATCCGGTGCTTTCGGACGGCGCGGAGCCGTGGCGCAATCTGGTGATCGAAGGCGACAATTTCGACGCGCTGCGCTGGCTGCGCATGACATATGCCCACCGGGTGAAGTGCATCTACATCGATCCGCCCTATAACACAGGCAACAAGGACTGGGTCTATAACGATCACTACATCGATCCGAATGATCGCTATCGTCATTCCACCTGGCTGGAATTTCTCTTTCAGCGTCTGAGGCTGGCGCGCGACCTACTAGCCAATGACGGCGTGATCCTCGTTTCGATCAACGACGAGAACCGCGCCAAGCTGGAATTGCTGATGGACGAAGCCCTGCCAGGGATGCGACTGGGCAGCTTTGTCTGGCGGACGCGGCAGGGATCGAACGCCGATCAGGGTTCATTCCTCAGTCCCGATCATGAACATGTTCTGGCCTATGGCCATCGCGGTTTCCGGTTTTCGGGAAATGCCAAGACTTATGAAATGTATACCAATCCAGACAACGACCCAAACGGTGATTGGCAATCAGACAATTTGACACTGGGTTTCAATTACATTGAGCGGCCTAATCTCTACTATCCGCTTCGCGACCCGAAAACGGGCATTTTCTATCCACCAAACCCTGACAGAATCTGGGTCTATGCGTCACGCGACCGGCTAAAATCGGGCCAGCGGGTGCAAGCGCGCCCAATGGAAGAATTTATCGAGCGCGGGCAGATTCTGTTCCCCGATCAGCAGCGCGTCGAAACGTGGCACAGCAAGGAAGACTTGCTGACGGCCATCCGTGCTGGCGATGTGCCGATGACAGGGCGCGCGCCGATGCTTCGCGAAGATTTGCCCGATCTGGATTTCTGGGTTGGCAAGCCAGTTGGCTTTGGCACGCCTCGCTTCAAGCGTTACAAGAAAGACCTGCGCAACGCGACCCAGCCGCTGTCTAGCTGGATCACACCGCGATCCGAAGAAGGCACGGTGGATGAAGGGGCAAACGCCATCGTTTCCGGCACGAACGATGAAGGCGCAAAGGTCATCAAGGACGTGTTTGGCGAAAAAGCGTTCAACTATGCCAAGCCGGTTTCGCTGATCCGCGAACTGGTTCGCCAATCGACAAACTCGGGCGACCTCGTGCTGGATTTCTTCGCCGGGTCCGCAACCACGGCGCAGGCCGTCATGGAAGTGAACGCCGGTGATGCCGGTTCGCGCCGCTTCATCATGGTGTCGTCCACCGAAGCAACCGCGAGCGAACCTGACAAGAACCTGTGCCGCGATGTGACCGCCGAACGCATTCGGCGGCTGAATGCTGCGAGCACTGGCAAATATGCAGACTTGTCTGCCGAATTTGCCTATCTGCGCACGCGGGAGATCGATTTCGACGCGCTGAATGCCGAACTGGACCCGGCAGAGGCGTGGACCGCGCTGGAAGCCATGCACGACATGCCGCTCACCCGATATGACGCCAGCCGCGCGTGGAACGAACATACGGGCGAAGATGTGACGCTGATCCTTGCCGACCGGACCGACGAAGCCCTGATCGCCCGTTTGCAAGCCTTGGCCGCCGCCCGCGCCAACGCCTTTGTCTATAGCTGGACGCCGGGCCAGTTGAAGACCGCGCTGGGACCGGTCGATTTCGAAATCCGCCCGGTGCGCGAAACGCTGGTCAAGAGGTTCCAGCAATGACCGGCGCATCCTCCCTTCACAGCCTTGCGGATTTTCAGGACGAAGCCGTCGATGCCCTGGGCGCGACGATCAGCCGCGTGGCGGAGCATATCGATACGCGCCCCGATCATCGTCGCGAGATCGCGCTGAAAAGCGGCACGCTGCTGCTGCAAGCGCCAACCGGGTCCGGCAAGACGCTGATGCTGGGGCGCACCATCGAAGGCACTATCGGCAAGCTGCCGATGAAGTGCGTGTGGTTCTGGTTCGCCCCCTATTCTGGGCTAGTCACTCAGACGCTGGATAGCCTGGCCGAACAGTGCCCCGGCATCCGTCTGCGCGATCTGACCGCTGACCGTTCGGCGCAAGGCGTGCGGGATGGCGACGTGTTCGTCCAGACTTGGGGCGCGGTTGCCGCCAACAACAAGGACGCCAAGCGGGTGCGCCGGACGCGCGAGGATTCCCTCTCGCTGGACGATATGCTGGCGACGCTGCGCGCCGAAGGCGTGGCCATCGGCGTGGTCATCGATGAAGCGCACCTCAACTTCGGCGTCTCCGCCGGGGCAGCGGCTTCGTTCTATCTCGACGTGCTGCAACCCGATTTCACCCTGCTGGCCACGGCCACGCCCAATGACGAAAAACTGGTTGCCTTTGAAAAGGCGGCTGGCGTGGAAGTGCAAAGCCGGGTGGTGATCGACCGCGACCGCGTTGTCCGGGCGGGCCTCAACAAGTGGGGCCTGATGCTGGGCTATCTGCGGATGAACCCCGGCGACGAAGCCCTGATCGATTTCGAACAGGCCACGTTGACCGCTGGCTGGACCCAGCATCGCCAGATTTGCGCGCGGCTGGAAGACAAGGACATTGGCGTTGTCCCGCTGATGCTGGTGCAGGTGGAAGATCAGGCCACGGGCGGGGAAGACCCGGTGGCCCGCGTCAAGGCCAAGCTTCTGGAAATTCAGGGCGTGCGGGAAGACCTGATCGCCGTCCACACGTCGGGCCAGCCGGACGCCGATTTCCACATGATGGCCTATGACCATTCCAAGCAAATCCTGATTTTCAAGGTTGCGGTGGCCACCGGTTTTGACGCACCGCGCGCCTGGACGCTCGTTTCCGTCCGCCCCAATCGCGGCACCGGCTTTGGCTTGCAGATTGTCGGGCGCATCATGCGCGTGCATCCGCTAGTGCGCCCGCTGCATGGGCAGGATGCCTTGCTGGACAAGGGCTATGTCTTCCTGACCGACCCGGACATGCAGGCCGGGCTTAGTTCCGCCGTCGATGAACTGAAGGCGGTTCGCCAAAGCCTGACTGTGCTGTCCGATCAGCTCGACGTGGTGGAATATGGCGCAGTTCCGCCCGCGCAACCGTTGCTGCTGTCTGACGCGCACCGGCTGACCGCCTATGTCCCGCCGACGCCAGCCGATGACGCGGAGCGGCAAAGCCGTCTGGACATCCTGATCGACGAAGGCGTGATCGATGCGCATGTCCGGGATATGACCCCGGACGTGGTGGACCGCGCCATCGTTGCCGGAGAAACGGCGCGGCTGGCCAGCCAGACCCCCTTGTTCGGCAACCTGCCCGAACATGCCGGACCCAGCGCGCCGCCCAAGCCGACCAAGCAGACTGCCTATCGGCTAAACCGCGATCTGGGGTTACCCGCTGCGCTCTGGCAGGAACACCCGCTGGATTACCGGCAACTGAGCGACCCGGTTTTCCTGAGCGATGTTGCCAACGCATTCTGCGATCAGTCCGCCCTTGTGGGCAAGCTGGGTCAGACCCTGAGCCGGGCTTCCATGAGCCTGCGCGACCTGTTTATCGAAGGGGAAGAACGGGAAGTTTCACTCAGCCTGAAAATCTCGAACGCCCGCGTTGCCGAACGCGCGCAAGCAGCCTTCCAGTTGAACGATTCGATTGATCCGCGTCACCTTGAACGTGCGCTGGTTGCCGCGCTGCGCGCTCGCGCCGAAGACGGTGGCTATTCGTTCACCGATCAGGACTTGCGACGCACGACCCAGCTAGCCGTCATGCGCGAACCCGATGCGCTGATGGCCGCGATCAAGGTTGAACAGGGCAAACGCGCGCGGCTGGACGATACCATCCCCATTCCCGAAACGATCTTCGATTACGCCGATCTGACCATTGCGCACAAAGCATCGCATGGCGTGTTCCCCAGCCGGATGAATAAGCCGGAGCGTGCCTTTGCCGAAATGCTGGACGCCGACACATCCGGCACGGTGCAGTGGTGGTTGCGCAACCCTGAGAACGAACTTTGGGCAACCCGCATGATGCTGCCAACTGGAGCTCGGTTCTTCCCGGACTTCGCGGTTGGCATCAAGGGCCGGACAAGCCGCGACGGCATCGCTCTGGTGGAGATCAAGGACGATGGCGAGGATGGCCGCCTGCACAGTGACAAGAACCGGCTCAAGATTCAGGTCCAGCACCGGGAATACAAGAACGTGTTTTGGGCCTGCGATAGCGACAAAGGGTTGGTTCAGATGGGCTTCAATGAGGCACTGAACTTGATCCAGCCGCTACGCCCCTTTGCGATTCGCCAGATGGTGTTCCTGCAAAACTGACCACGATTTGTCCGCGCTTATCCGCCGCCAGCCGGAGCATTTGGGGGTATGATTGGGGGTATCTCGTGAATTAGTCTGCCGAAGAATGGCAGAATAGCGCATTTTCATGGCAATTCCGCGATTCCCTTCACCCGCTCCATTTCCCTGTCCGCCGGCCTTCGCCGACAATCACCAACCCGAGAACTGCATTTTGGGCTTGGCGACGCCAGGCCTCCCGCGCTGTGCGTATTGGACAAGGTTGTGAAGGCGGGATTGGGCTCAGGACGCCGGATCGAGGCGGTAGCCGTAGCTTCTGATTGTCCGGATCCAGCCGGTATCGCGGTCCCAGCGCATTTTTCCGCGCAGGCGGCGGATGTACACATCGACAACATTGGTCAGCGGATCGGAATCGTAGCCCCAGATCTTGTTCAGGATCCGCGTGCGGCTGAACACCCGTCCGGGTGACGACAGCAGCAGTTCGAGCAGTTGGTATTCCTTGGCGGTCAGTTCCACCGGCTCCCCGTCCAGCAGTACGCGCATCGATTCGCGATCGATGCGGACATTGCCCACTTCCAGCACGGTCGTCGGTTCGCTGGCGAAGCCGCGCCTGCGCCGGGCCAGCGCTTCAAGCCGGGCGAGCAGTTCCTCAAAATCGAACGGCTTGGTCAGATAATCGTCCGCTCCGCCGCGCAGGCATTCCACCTTGTCATCGGTGTGGTCGAGCGCGGTCAGCATCAGGATCGGCGTGGACACCTCCGCTTTCCGCAATTGCCGGCATACCTCGCGGCCACTCAGGCCCGGCAGCATGACGTCCAGGATCAACACGTCGTAGCTTTCGGCTTTCGCCCGGTGCAGGCCGGTGACGCCGTCCCACGCGGCGGTGACGGAATAACCCTCTGCCTCCAGCCCGCGGCGGACAAACCGGCTGACGCGTTCGTCATCTTCGACCAGCAGCAGTTCCATCAGGCGGCCACCCGGTCAGATACGGTCAGCGGGAAGTACAGCGTTGCGATTGTGCCGCCGCCGGGACGCGGAGCCAGCTCGGTACGGCCGCCATGGGCCTGAACCAGTGCGTGGACCAGGCTCAACCCCAGACCGGAGCCTTCACCGCGCGTTTCGCCGCGGTGAAAGCGTTCGAACAGGCGGTTTGCCTGGGCGAAATCGAGGCCCGGCCCGTTGTCACTGACGGAGATGGCCGCACAGTCGCCGCTGGTGCCAACCGTAATGGCCAGCGCCACGCCGCGCGGCGAATGGCGCAGCGAGTTTTCGATCAGTGCGGCGAGGGCGCGGCGCAACCGGTCGCGGTCGACCGAGGCGAACACCGCCGGTCCGGCGACCGGTCCGATCGAACCGCCCATTTCGCTGACCAGCGTATCGAAATCGCCAGCGAGCCTGCCGCCAAGCTCGCGCAAGTCGAGCAGTTCGCGTTCCAGCGGCAGGTGCCCGGCTTCCGCCACCGCAATCACCAGCAGATCGTCCACCATACGGCTGAGGTCGTGCGTCTGTTGCAGGATCCGCTCGAACGCTTCGTGCGGTTCGAAGCCGGTCCGGTCCACTGTGCGCAGGGCAACCTGCGCTTCACCGCGAATGATCGTCAGCGGCGTACGCAATTCATGGCTCACATCCGCCAGGAAAGCTCGGCGCCGCTCATCAGCGGCGGCAAGCTTGCCATTCGCCTGTTCGAGTTCCTCGGTACGTTCTGCCACGCAGCGTTCCAGGCTGTGCTGAATCTCGCGCAGTGCATCCTGCTTTTCCGCGATTGTGGCCGCCATCGCATCGAACGCGCTGGACAGGCGGGACAGTTCATCGAACCCGGCAAGCCCGACCCGGTGATCGAGATCACCCTGGCCGAAGGCGCGTGCCCCTTGCTCCAGCTGCTTCAGCGCCGGGCGCAGGCGCACCTGCAGCAGGTACTGCACTGCAAACAGGAAAATCAGCGCCAGTGCGAGCCCGCCGACCGAGGCGTAGGAGGCAGTGCTGATCAGCGCCTGCGCGTCTTTCGTTGCTGCCGCCACCGTCCAGTTCCCGCGGCGAATTTCGCTGTTCAGCGATTTCTTCAGCTCGTCGACAGGCCG
>JBARAF010000015.1:0-8702 GCA_049791695.1 Croceibacterium sp. | reverse complement strand
ATCCGACACCGGAGACGAGCGGCGCCATGAACCTGAAACTCAGCCTCGCCCTGTCAGCAGCCCTGCTGCTGGCCGGCCATTCCACAGTCGCGGGAGCCCAGGATGGCTCCGGCGACGGGGATGTTGGCGGGGCCCAGGTTTCCGTGGCGCCGCTTCGGCTCGAACTGGCGGGCGCCGCCAATTCTGCTGTGTTGCGGATTACCAACCCTTCAGTCCGTGAAATCGGCGTGCAGGTTCGCACCTTCGGATGGGCCCAGCAAGAAGGCGAAGACGCCTATTTTGCCTCTAGTGACGTCATGATTTCGCCGTCGATCATCCAGATCGCACCCGGCCAGACGCAAATCTTCCGCGTTGTCCGCCGCGACACACCGTCCGCAGGCGAAAAGCGCTTCCGCATTGCAATCGACCAGCTGCCCGATCCTTCACTGGAACGCGCTGGCGAGGCACAGGCCCGCATCCGCTTCACTCTGCCGCTGTTCCTCGACCGTGACCTATCGGCTCCGGCCGATCTGGGCTGGACGGTGGACGCCGGCGGGCTTCACGCCCGCAATGTCGGCGGCCAGACCGTGCGGATCATCAGCCTGACCCTGAAAGACAGTGCCGGGGCGGACATCCCGCTCGACAAGAACGGCCTGCGTTATGTTCAGGGCGGCTCCACCATCAACTGGCCGCTCACCGGCCCGTGCCCGACCGGATTGGTAACCGTCAGCGCGAATTTCGACGGCAGGACCGTCAGTGCGCAAGTTCCGTCCAGCTGCAGCTAACCTTGCCACTGCATTTGCTGCCCTTGGCCTGGTGGCCGCGGGTGGAACATCGGCAGCGGCACAGGATGATCCGTTCGCGCTGCCGCGTGACGTCACCATTGCCGCTGCACGCCAGGCCGATGGGCCTGGACTGACCCCGATCACCGTGGATGGGCGTGAATTGCCGCGCCTGGTCCGCCTGAAATGGATTGGCGAGGATCTCGCCATTGATGCCACCACTGCCGAAACTGCCGGACTGCCGCTGGCACGGGGCGCAAGTGGCTGGGTGCTGCTCAAATCCCTCGAGCTTGCCAGCTGGAACTTCGACCGGTTGGGCCAGCAGATGTCGATCAAGCTGTTCCGGCATAACGATGGCCCGAACGACATCGACATGGCCCGCCAGCAGCGCGGATATGGCCAACGATCCGATCTTCCGGCGCTGCTGGTAGATTATGACCTGTCCACCACCCTTTCCGGGCGTGGCAGCAGTGCTGGCGGCGTGGTGTCACCGCGTTTTGTCTATGGCAATTTCCAGCTGCGCACGACGGTCCAGGCTACCACTGACGCCGCAATCGGTGCCAGCACGGCGGTGCGGTTGGAAACGGTCGCGCAATTGGCGCTGCCGCAAGTCAATGCCACGGTCACCGTGGGCGATTTCATCTCCGCCGGGTCCAACAGCCAGCGCGCCGTGCGCCTGGGCGGCCTGCAGCTGGCGAGCGATTTCGACTTGCGCCCCGATCTGGTCACCACCGCGCTGCCGGCCTTTGCCGGAACCGTGGCCGTACCGACCGGGGTCGATCTGATCGTGAACGACCAGAGGCTGGGCAACCAGTCGGTCGAGGCAGGCGATTTCCGCCTGCGCAACATCCCGGTCAGTCCCGGCCGTGGCGAGTTTTCCGTGGTGGTGCGCGATGCGCTCGGCCGCGAGTCCATCCGCAGCGCGCAGGTCTATGTCTCGCAGGAACTGCTGGCCCCCGGCCTGTGGCAATATGGTGCCAACATGGGCTGGGTCCGACGACGCTATGGCCAGGACAGCAATGCCTATGAATCGCTCGCCAGCACGTTTTTCCTGCGGAGAGGCCTCAACCGGGGCCTCTCTGTCGGCGTGTCTGGCGAAGCCGGTTTGGGGGTCTGGAACCTTGGCGCGGAAGCGCAGGCGACCGTCGGCAGCCTCGCGCTGCTGTTTGGCGAGGTTCGCGTAAGCCATTCCGGCGCAACTTCCGGCCAATTGTTGCGCGCCGGGGTTGAATCCATCGGTCGCGGCATCTCCGGCCGGGTCGAAATGGTCAGCCCCAGCGCCGGATACCGCGATATTGCCGCCCAAGGCGGGGATCCAAACCCGGAACGGCAGTTCAACGCCTCGATCAGCTTCGATTTGCGGGACAGCCTGAGGGCGCAGGTCACCGCCAGCCGCCGGTGGCGCGAATTTGACCCGCGATACCCGCAAGCAGCGCCCCGGATCGACATCGCCCGCGCAACTTTACGTGGCCAACTTGGCAAGGACATCGATTTCTACGGCGATTTGTCGTGGCGCGCCGCCAATGGCAGGCACAGCGTGGCGGCCATGGTGGGGGTCTCGGTCCGTCTGGGGGGCAAACGCAGCGTCCAGGGCAGTGTTACCCACCGCAACGGCTCCATTCAGGCCCAGGCTGCCCTCTCCCGCCCGGATGTGGTGCCGGGTGACATCGGTTACCGGGCGGAAGCCTCCACCGGCGACTTTACCCGCCTTGCCGGCGCCGTGGCCTGGCGCAGCCGCTTCACCCGCCTCCAGGGTGAACTGGAATACAGCCGGGGCCATGCGGCCCTGCGCGCCAACGCCCGGGGCACCGTGATCGTGGCGGGAGGCGAGGTCTTTGCCCGCAGTCAGGCCGGGGAAGCCTACGCCTTGGTTTCGACCGGGCGCGTGGCAGGCGTCAGTGTCACCAGCGAAAACGCCGTGGCGGGCAAGACCAACCGGGCAGGCATCCTGCTGGTGGAAATTGTCACGCCGCTGGTGCCGATCCAGTTCGATGTCGAGGCGGAAACCTTGCCGATCGAAGCCGTCGCCCACGCCACGACCTTGCGCATCATTGCCCCGCGCGGCGGGGTGGCGCGCGGGGCGCTGGACGTGGCCGCCTTCCGTTCGCTGCCGGTGCGCCTGACCGGCCCCGGCGGCGCGCCGCTGCCGATCGGGTTGCAACTGAAGGGACGGCAGAGCGGGGAAAGCTATTCGGTGGGCTATGACGGGCTGATTGATTTCAACGCCCTGTCAGGCGACCGCGAACTGGCTCCGGCCGATGGCCGGTGGAACGGGTGTGTGCTGGCTATACCGGCCGGGGTGGACCAGCTGCGGGCCCAGCTGGACCTGCGCACAAGTTGCGCGGCGCAACTTCTGGTTGCAAGCAAAGACCCTTAAATCAATCGCTTAGTTTGGAAGCGTCGGCCGGCATATTGTCGATCAGGCGGGTTCCGCCAATGCGCGCTGCAACCAGCAGCCGTGCGGGGGCGGCCTGCGCAGTGCGGACTGGCGCCAGGCTCGCCGCATCGGCCAGCTCGGCATAATCGACCGAGGCAAAGCCGCCTGCGATCACGGCCTGTTCCAGCCGGGCCAACACGTCGTTGGCCCGTCCTCCCCCCTCCAGCTCTGCCAAGGCTGCCCGCATCGCCTGTGGCAAGGCAACCGCGCGTTGCCGGTCATCTGCCGAAAGGTAGCGGTTGCGGCTGCTGAGCGCGAGGCCGTCTGCTTCCCGCACGGTTACAACGCCGTGGATCTGGCCGGCGTGGGGCCGCGTCAGGTCGAGATCGGCGGCCATCCGGCGGATCACGGCCAGTTGCTGCCAGTCCTTTTCCCCGAACAGCGCCAGATCGGGCTGCACTTGCTGGAACAGCTTGGCCACCACGGTTGCCACGCCATCGAAATGCCCCGGCCGCGCCGCGCCGCACAGCCCTTCGCTGACCCCGGACACGCTGATGTTGGTGGCAAAGCCCGCCGGATACATCGCCTCCAACGTGGGGGCCCACAACAGATCGACCCCGGCCGCTTCCAGCATCGCGGAATCCGCTGCAAGTTGCCGGGGATAGGCGGCAAGGTCTTCCTGCGGGCCGAATTGCCGGGGATTGACGAAGATCGACACGACCACTGCGTCTGCGCGCCGTTTCGCCTCGCGCACCAATGTCATATGCCCTTCGTGCAAGGCGCCCATGGTTGGCACCAAGGCCACCTGACCTGCACTGCGCAGTCTATCCACGGCTTTGCGCAGGTCGGGCAGGTGGTTGCAGGTTTGCATGGGGGCGGGCCTCCGATAAGGGTGTTCGCAGGTGCAGTAGCATCTCGTTCCATCTGTGCCAGAGCATGAAGAAGGCCTTGCTGCCCGTGACCACACCACTTGCCCCCCATCGCATCGTCTTCGCCAACGAAAAGGGCGGCACCGGCAAGTCGACTACGGCGGTCCATGTCGCTGTGGCGCTGGCTTATCAGGGCGCGAAAGTTGCCGCGATTGATCTTGATCCGCGCCAGCGCACCCTGTTCCGCTATTTCGAAAACCGCGCCGCCACCGAAACGCGCCGCAAGATCTCCCTGCCCGGGGCGACTTTCGCGGTATTCGAAGGGGACAGCGTGGAAGGGCTGGAAGATCTGACCCGGCGGATTGGCGAAGGGGCCGATTTCGTGATCTTCGACACCCCCGGGCGCGACGATCCCTTTGCCCGCCACGCGGCGGCGCAGGGCGATACACTGGTCACCCCGATGAACGACAGCTTCGTGGATTTCGACCTGATCGGCCAGGTCGATGCGGAAACCTTCAAGGTCAAGCGGCTGAGCTTCTACGCAGAACTGATCTGGGAAGCGCGCAAGAAGCGTGCGATGAAGCAGCTGATTGAAAACAAGCGCGAAATGGACTGGGTGGTGGTCCGCAACCGGGTGCAACACACCGATGCCCGCAACCAGCGACGGCTGGACCAGGCGCTGACGGAACTGTCCCGCCGGGTCGGCTTCCGGGTGTCGCACGGCCTGTCGGAACGGGTGATCTATCGCGAACTGTTCCCTTCTGGCCTGACCCTGCTCGATCGCGGCCACCTGGGCGAACTGGGCACCAGCCACATCGTCGCCCGGCAGGAACTGCGCCAGTTGGTGGCCCAGTTGCACCTGCCCGGCGTTGCCAATGGCCAGTCGGGCAAGGATGCGGCCTGAACCATGAGCAGGTTGATCCTTTTCGCCGTCCTCGGCCTGATTGCCTGGAAGATGGTCACCGGGCGCTGGCCGTGGGAAAAGCCGGTCTCCACCCGCAACCAGGCGCTGTTCCGCGCCCGAACCCTGTTGGGTGTGCGAGAAAATTCCAGCCGCGAGGATATTCTTGCCGCACACAAGCGTTTGCTGGCTGTGGTCCATCCGGACCGGGGCGGCAGCAATGCGCAGGTCCACGAAGCGAACGCCGCGCGTGACCTGCTGATTGCCGCCCTGCCTTACCAATCAGAGGAGCGATGATGACTCATCAGTTTCATCCCACAGTCCTGCGTGAATACGACATCCGGGGGATCATCGGCGAAACGCTGGGCGCGGAAGATGCGCGGGCGATCGGCCGCGGCTTCGGCACCTTGCTGCGCCGCGCCGGGGGCAAGCTGGTGGCTGTGGGCTATGACGGTCGCGTCAGTTCGCCGATGCTGGAAAGCGCGCTGATCGAAGGGCTCACCTCCACCGGCTGCGACGTGCGCCGGGTGGGCATGGGGCCGACCCCTATGCTGTATTATGCCGAAGCTTCAGCCCCAGAGGTTGATGGCGGCATTCAGATAACTGGCAGCCATAATCCCGCCAATTACAATGGCTTCAAGATAGTGTTCCAGGGACGTCCGTTCTTTGGCCAGGACATCCTGACCATCGGGGCCATGGCCGCCGCCGGGGATTGGGACAGCGGCACTGGCAGCGTCGAAAGCCTGGACGTGATGGACGCCTATATCGCCCGGATGCTGCAGGCGCTGGAAGGGATTGACCCGGCGATGCTCGCTTCCCTGAAGATCGGCTGGGACGCCGGCAACGGTGCCGCCGGCCCGGCGCTGGAAAAGCTCGTCGCGCTCCTGCCCGGCGAACACCACGTCCTGTTCACTGAAGTAGATGGCAATTTCCCCAATCATCACCCTGATCCCACTGTTCCGGAAAACCTTGCCGACCTGCAGGCGCTTGTCGCGGAGAAGCAGCTCGATTTCGGTGTCGCATTCGACGGGGATGGCGACCGGATCGGGGCGATCGACGGGCAGGGGCGGATCATCTGGGGTGACCAGTTGCTGATGATCTATGCCGAAGATCTGCTCAATAGGCAGCCCGGAGTCACGATTATCGCCGATGTGAAGGCCAGCCGGGCGCTGTTCGACCAAGTTGCGGCGCAAGGTGGCAAGCCCCTGATGTGGAAGACCGGCCACTCGCTCATCAAGTCCAAAATGAAGGAAACTGGCGCGCCGCTGGCCGGCGAAATGAGCGGGCACGTGTTCTTCGCCGACGAATATTACGGCTATGACGATGCGCTCTATGCCGGGATCCGCCTGATCGCGGCCAGCGCGCGGCTGGGCAAGACCGTCACCGAGCTGCGCAGTGCGATGCCAGCCATGCTCAACACCCCGGAAATGCGCTTCCAGGTGGACGAAAGCCGCAAGTTCGCCGCGATTGACGAGGTGAAGATGCGCCTCGGCAAAACTGACGCGATCGTCAACGATACTGACGGTGTCCGGGTAACCAATGACGATGGCTGGTGGCTGTTGCGGGCATCCAACACCCAAGACGTGCTGGTGGCCCGCGCGGAAAGCTTCACCCAGGCAGGTCTTGACCGGCTGATGGCCCAGATCGATGACCAGCTGGCCGCTTCCGGGCTGGAACGCGGCGCCCAGGCCGCGCACTGATCCTCCCGCCACTCCAACAAAAAAGGGGCCCGTTGTGCGGGCCCCTTTTCGTTTGGCGCTGTGCCGGGATCAGATGAACGGAGCGGGGCGCGAGGTGGCGTCCGCTGCCGTATCGGTGCCGGTGGAACTGGTATCCACCCGCAGGTTGTTCTGCACGTGCTTCACGCCCGAAATCGCGTCGGCGCAATCTTCCGCCCGGCGCTTCTGGTCACGGCTGGTCACGGTGCCATCCAGCGTCACTTCGCCGCTGTCGACGGTGACCTGGATGTTGCGGCCATCGACGCGCCAGTCATCGGTGATGCGGTCCGACACGTCTTCCAGGATGCGCTGGTCGGACCGGGTGTAATTGCTCGGTCCCTTGCCGCTGTGGTCTTCTTCCCGGCGGCGGGCGGCTTCCTTGTCACCGAACCAGCTGGCCACTTCGTCGCCAGCCCGTTCCAGGAAACCGCGATGGCTGTCGTACCGATCGCCGGTATAGGCCCCACTGGTGGAGCCTGCGCCATAGCCGCCGAAATCGCTGCGGCCTGACCAGTCGCCAGCCTGTCCGGAGAAATCGCGCCCGCCGAAATCATCGCCGGTGAAAGTGCTGCCGGTATAGCTGCTGGTCGGGATCTGGCTGCGGCCGGTGTAGCTGCCGTAAGTGCGGCCCTGATCCTGATAGCCGCGCGCATCGAAGTCGCTCGGCCGGTTGGCGCCGGCGGACCGGCCATAACCGTACTGGCTGCGGCTGCGGTCGTTCTGGCGGTTGGCGTCGCTGTCATTGAGCCAGCCGGAATCGCCCATCTGGCCCTGGCCATCGGTATTGTTCCAGCCGCCACGACCGGATTCGAACTGTTCCTGCTGCCAACCGGACTGGTCGCGTTCACCCTGCTGGCTGTTCCAGCGGGGGCGGCGGTCGCTGCGGTGGTCAGAATTGCGGTCTGCCATGATCTCTCTCCAACATAGGGGCCCCGGAAAGGCGGGGTCTGTCAGATGCAACGCGCCACTGTGCCTTTCGGCCCTTCCATCCGGCGCGGCCCGGCTGCATTTCGGCGCAGCTTGGGAAATGAACCGGCAGCCCCTAGGTTGGTGGCAATGGACACCGCTGCATTGCCACCGGAGATCGCAGGCTGGTTCGCCAGTCGCGGCTGGCGCGTGCGGCGGCACCAGGCGGACATGCTGCAGGCGGCGGACGGCGGGCGGCACGCGCTGCTGGTGGCCGATACGGGCGCAGGCAAGACGCTGGCGGGCTTCCTGCCCACCCTTGCGGCCTTTTGCCCATCGCGGGGGCAAGTGCCGGGGGACGGACTGCACACGTTGTACATCAGCCCGCTGAAGGCGCTGGCACATGATGTGCAGCGCAACCTGCTGAGGCCGGTGGCAGAGATGGGCCTGCCGATCCGGATCGAAACCCGCAGCGGCGATACCCCGTCAGACCGCAAGAAACGCCAGCGCGGCAAGCCGCCCCATGTTTTGCTGACCACGCCGGAAAGCCTTTCCCTGCTGCTTAGTTACCCGGACAGCTTCACCATGTTCGCCGGGCTGAAACGGGTGGTGATTGACGAGATCCACGCCTTCGCCACCGGCAAGCGCGGCGATCTGCTGGCCCTGGCGCTCAGCCGGTTGCAGGCGATTGCCCCGGATATGCAGCGGGCGGCGCTGTCTGCCACCCTGGCCGATCCCGAAAGCTTCCGCGCCTGGCTGGCCCCGTGGGGCGAGATTGACCAGGTGGCCCTGGTGCAGGGGGAGGCGGGGGCCCCGGCCGAAGTGGAGATCCTGCTGCCGCAGGAACAGCGGGTGCCCTGGGGTGGCCATGCTGCCACCTGGGCGATCCCGCAGCTGTATCAGGAAATCCGCCGCAACCGCACGACCCTGGTGTTCACCAACACGCGGTTTCTGGCCGAATACATCTTTGCCCAGCTGTGGGACGCGAACGAGGACACGCTGCCAATTGGCATCCACCACGGTTCGCTGAGCAAGGAAGCCCGGCGCAAGGTCGAAGGGGCGATGGCGCGGGGGGAACTGCGGGCGCTGGTGGCCACGGCCAGCCTCGACCTTGGCGTGGACTGGGGCGACATTGATTGCGTGGTGCAGATGGGGGCGCCCAAGGGATCG
>JBARAF010000014.1:0-4809 GCA_049791695.1 Croceibacterium sp. | reverse complement strand
GGCAGGGCCCGCCACCCTGGCGGCTCTGGCGCTGGCGCTGGTGGCATGGCTGCGGGCGGCAAAGCAGGAGCAGGGCAGCAGTGATGTGCCGCGCAATCCGATTGAACTGCTGCCCGCCTTCGGCTTTGTCGCGATTGTCGCCGTATCGGCCATCATCGCCATCTGGGCGCAGCGGGAATTCGGCGAATCCGGCGTGGCGATGTCGCTGTTCCTGACCGGCAGCTTTGATGTCGATGCCTCGATCGTCACCCTGTCCGGCTTGCCGCAGGCGGCAATCGGCCGCGATCTGGCGGCACTGGCACTGGGCGGCACGATCGTGATCAACATGGCGGTGAAGATGCTGGTCAACGCGCTTTATGCCGGGCGGCATGGCTGGCCCGCCACCATGATGCTAGCGGCCAGCACCATGGTGTTGCTGGCCACCATGGTGTGGCGGGCGCTGGCGCTGGGTTTGATCTGAACCTTACCGGGCGACGGGCGTCGGCGTGGCTGGCGGCGGAGTGGCAGGAGTCGGGGTGGCCGTGGCGTAAGTCGTGGTGGTGCCGGTGGCGGTCGGGTTGCTGTCGGCATCGGCCTGGTCACGCGCCGCTTCGGCGGACAGGTCCTCGGCCGCGTTGCCTGCGGCGTCCGCGCCTTTTTCCAGCACCTTTTCCGCGTTGGCTGCTGCATCGGCAGCGGCGGCGGTCACGGCTTCTTCCGCGCTGTCCTGGGTCTGTTCGGAACAGGCGGTCAGGCCAAGGCCGATGGAGGCAATGGCAATCAGGGGCAGCATACGCATGGGAAATCCCTCCGCTGGAACGTTTCAACGCTCCAACGGTGGGCTTCGTCGCCGGTTCCGGTTTCAGGCGATGCGCAGGTCCAGCAGGCTTGGCCCGGTCTGCGCCAGGCTCCATGCCAGCGCCTCGTCCAGCGCCTCCACTGCATCAACCCGCCGCGCGGGTACGCCTTGCGCGCCGGCCAGCATGGCGAAGTCGAGCCCGGTCAGGTCACAGCCCGGCACATGGTTCATCCCGAACTCCGCCGAAAAACCGGTCAGCGCCGCATAGGCGGAGTTGTTGAGGATCACGAAGCTGACATTGGCCTGTTCCTGCATCGCGGAAAACAGCCCCTGGATGGTGTACATCGACGCGCCGTCTCCCAACACTGCGATCACCTTGTCGCTCTGGCCCAGCGCCACGCCGATCGCGGCGGGCAGTGAATAGCCGAGGCCGCCGCTGGCGCAGGAGTAGAAACCGCCTTCACGGGTGATCGGCAGGGTATCGTGGCAGGGGCCGCGCGCGGTCGGGCTTTCTTCCACGATCACGGCCTGCGGTGGGCGCAGTGCGGCCAGGCGCTTCAGCACGTAAGCCGCGGTCATCGCGGCTTCCGGGTCCTGCAACTGGTGGCTTGTGCCGGTGAAGGGGCGGGCGGCAACCCGCTGCGCCAGATCAGCCAGCCCGCTGGCGACATCCCCCAGCACACCGCCGCCGCCGGGTAGGGCGGCCAAGTGCTGCGGATCGTCCGTCAGCGCCATCAGCTGCGCGCCATCGGGCCAGTGCGGGCCTTCCCCTTCGACGTGATAGGTGAACACCGGTGCGCCCGCGACCAGGATCGCATCATGCGGAGCCAGCAGCGTCTGGATCTTGTCGCGCCATGCGGGCAGGAAGCCGGCAAATTGCGGGTGATTTTCCGGGAACACTTCGCGCGCGGCATAAGGCGCGGTCCACACCGCCATGCCGGCCTTCTCCGCCAGTGCGATGGCAGAACTCCACGCGCCCGAATTGGCCGCGCCGGTGCCGATCACCAGCGCCGGGTTTTTCGCGCCGTCAATCATGGCGGCGAGGCGCGCCACGCCGTCCGGGTGGGGCAGGGTCCGCAGCGACAGATCCGGCAAGGCGGGCATTTCGCACATCCGGTCCCAGTCATCGACCGGGATGGAAACGAACACCGGCCCCATCGGCGGGGTCATGGCCGTTACGAAAGCGCGGATCAGGGCCAGCGGCACGTCTTCCGCCCGCGCCGGTTCCACCGAGTACTTCACGTAAGGACGCGGGAATTCGGTCGGTCGTTCGGCAAACAGGAACGGGTCGTAAGGCAGGATGCTGCGCGCCTGCTGCCCTGCCGTCACCACCACAGGGGTGTTGTTCTTCCACGCGGTGAACAGGTTGCCGAGCGAGTGGCCGGTGCCGGCCGCGCTGTGCAGGTTGACCAGCGCGGGCTTGCCGCTGGAGCGGGCATAACCATCGGCCATGCCCACCACCACGGCTTCGTTCAGGCCCATCACATATGGGAACGGCATGGCCTTCAACATCGGCAGTTCGGTGCTGCCGGGATTACCGAAAAGCCGGTCCACCCCGAAATGCTGGAACACGGCAAAGGCGGCTTCACGGACAGTGACTTTGGCAGCAGACATGGTCAGGCAGGTTCCCCAGCGGCGCGCGCACGCGCCAGCACTTGCGGTTCATCGATACGGTAACGCCAGATCGCCAGGCCGGAGCAAATGACAATCGGGATCGCCACCCAGTACAGGGTCAGGATCGCTTCGGCCAGATCGCCGCCGTTGCGGTCGGACAGCAGGCCCACGGCATAGGGGCCCACGCCCTGGCCGATCAGGGTGATCGCCAGGATGTAGAAACTGGTCACCATCCCGCGCATCCGGGGCAGCACCAGTTCCACCAGGCTGGCATAGATTGGCGGCAGCCACATCGTGGTCGAAAGGCTGAAAGCGACGAAATAGACGTAGAACATCGACAGGCTGTCAGTGGTGTAGACCGCAATCGCGCACAGTGGCGAAATGATCAGCGACACCAGGGTGACCACCAGCCGCCCGCTCTTCATCCGCTTTTCCGCCCAGTCTGACACCGGCCCGGCAATCACCGGACCAAGAATGCCAAGGCCGGCAATGAACGGGCCGAAGATCAGCCCCACCTGGGTGGCGCTCTGGTTGAAATGGCCGATCAGGTATGACGGGGTGAATGCCATCACCGCGTAATTGAGCATGGTCTGCATCGACGCGGTGAAGATCACCAGCAGCAGCGCCGGGTTCTTGACCATGGTCACATAGGCGGGCTGATCGCCCAGCTTCATCGACTGGAACCAGTTGAACAACACGTAGAAGCCGAGGCCTGATACGGTCCACTGCACACCATTGCCGGTCAGCCCGGCAATCGCCACCGGATTGGCGGCGCGCAGGCTGTCGGTCCACTGGGTCAGCCCGACCGCGGCGGTCACGATGACCGCCAGGACTGCAATGTTGAGCGCCCACATCCCCGCCGAAGCGCCCCGGCGCAGGAAGTTGAGCCACACGCCAATCGGCAGGATCGACCCCAGCAGGCCAAAGCTGGCCTTGAACGGGGCCGGATCGCGCGGGGTTTCGATGCCATCGGCCAGCCCGCGGGGCGGTTCCGGCAGGCGCCACATGAAGAACGACAGGACAATGCCCGGCAGTGCCGCGCCGATGAAGGCCGCCTGCCACCCGGCAAAGCCCAGCGGCGCGCCGACGCGATTGGGCCAGGTGGCATCCCACCAGTCCGCAATCGATCCGCCGATGGTCAGCGCCGCGCCAAGGCCCAGCGCCACGGCAATCGACATTGCCGCGCCGATCATGCCGCGCTTTTCCTTGGGGAAGGTGTCGGACATCAGCGACAGGCCGGCGGGCTGCGCGCTTGCCTCGCCAATGCCCACGCCCAGGCGGGAAATGGCCAGCACGCTGAAGCCCTTGGCAAACCCGGCAAGCCCGGTGGCGACCGACCAGCCGAACAGCGAAATCGCCAGCAACTTTGTCCGCACCCAGCCATCCGACAGGCGGCCGAGGGGCAGCGAGAACAGGGCATAGAACAGCGCGAAGACCGTGCCGTACAGCAGGCCCATTTCCGCATCGCCCACCTTCAGGTCGGCCTTGATGCGCGGCAGCAGGATCGACAGCACCTGCCGGTCCACCATCGACATCGCCTGCATCAGCACGACCAGCGTCAGGGCGTACCAGCCGGTGCGGGTGCCCAGTGTGCCGTCGGCCTTTAGGTAGGGACTGCTGCCCTTGCTGTCGCTCGCCATCAGTCTCGATACTCCCCGGAATGGCCCGGCCCCGCTCTGGCGGCGGAGGGGCCTTTATAATGTCAGCCTTGCAGCGCCTGGCGGATGGTTTCGGCAATCGGCGTAGTCGGGCGGCCGATCAGCTGGCCCAGCGTGCCGCTGTTTTCCTCCAGCGCGCCCAGACTGGTGGCGAAGGCGGAATTGGCAAAGACCGGCGCGTAATGGGCAGGCAGCCCGGCCGCGAGCAGCGACGCGGCAAAATCTGCCTCCGCCATGTCTTCATAACGCACCGGCTTGCCCGACTGGCGGCTGAGTTCGGCGGCGAAATCGGCCATCGTCCAGCTGGTATCGCCGGCCAGATTGTACACTTCGCCCGCCTTGCCATGCAGCAGCACCTGCACCGCACCAGCGGCCAGATCGGCACGGGCGGCGGAAGAAATCCGGCCGTTCCCCTGCGCCCCGGTGATGACCCCGGTTTCCACCTGATAGCCCAGGTTGAGCACGTAGTTTTCGTTGTACCAGCCGTTGCGGATCAGCGCGTGCGGCACGCCGCTGGCGGCCAGCTTCTCCTCGCTCGCCTTATGTTCACCCCCCAGCCGGATCGGCGTATCGTCCGCGCGCAGGATCGAGGTGTAGGCGATGAAGCCGACCCCGGCCTGCTTTGCCGCGTCGATCACATTGCCATGCTGGCGCGGCCGTTCCCCCAAGGTGCTGGCGGAAATCAGCAGCAGCCGGTCAATCCCGGCCAGCGCCGCGGGCAGCCCTTCGGGCGCGTCATAATCGGCCGCACGCACCACC
>JBARAF010000013.1:0-12756 GCA_049791695.1 Croceibacterium sp. | reverse complement strand
GGCCTGTCATGGCAGATCACCCCGCGCGCCCTCACCCGGGCGATGGCGCATCCCGATGCGGACGTCCGCGCCCGCGCCTTCGCGGCGATGATGACGATGCGCAAGATCGACATTGCCGCGATCGAAGCTGCGCTGAAGGGCTGACCATGCTGGCGCTCTATGGCCATTTGTTTTCGTCCTACACCTGGAAAGCGTTAATCCCGCTCTATGCGCTGGGAGAAGATTTCGAATTCCGCGCCATCTATTCCGGCCATGCGGAACATGATGCTTTCGTGGCCGCCGCCCATCCGCTCGGCAAATTCCCGGTGCTGGTCGACGGCACGACCACAGTGATTGAGGCAAGTTCGATCATCGAACATCTTGCCGCAACCCGTCCTGCCGCCGCCCGCTTCATTCCCGCCGATCCGGTGGCTGCGGTGCAGGAACGAATGCTGGACCGGGTATTCGACTTGTCCGTGCAGGCCGCAATGCAGCGGGTGGTCAACACCCACCTGTTCCGGCCGCAAGATCCCGATCCGGCAGAATTGACTGGCGGTCGCGAGCAGTTGCAGCGCTGTTATGCCTGGCTGGAACGCTGGCTGGGCGAACACCCGCTGCCAATCGCAGTCTCCCTTGCGACCTGCGCCGCGGCTCCGGCATTGTTCTATGCCGACTGGATCGAACCGATCCCCGACAGTGCGCCCCTGCTGCAACGCCTGCGGGCGGACCTGCTGGCCCTGCCGGAAGTTGCCCGCTGCGTCGATGATGCGCGCCCGTTCCGCCCGCTGTTCCCGCCCGGCGCGCCTGACCGGGATTGAAATCACTCCACTGGAGCCGACGATGAGCAACGAACTGTCCGTCACCACCTTCATCGCCGCCCCGCCGGAACAGGTGTGGGACGTCATGACCAATCGGCAGGAAGAATGGTGGTGCCCCAGGCCCTGGCGTGCGGTGTTCGACGTGCGCGAAACCCGCCCCGGTGGCCGCTGCGATGTGACCATGTACGGCCCTGACGGCGAAGTGCATCCGCATGGCGGGATCTACCTCGCGTGGGATGAAGGGCGCCGTTTCATTTCCACCGACGCGGTGACCGGCGATTTCCAGCCTTCCGGCCCGTTCATGATCGGCATCTGGGAAATCGAGCCCGAAGGCGACGGCACCCGCTATACCGCCACGGCCCGCCACTGGACCGCAGAGGACTGCCAGCGCCACGCCGACATGGGCTTCGACGAGGGCTGGGGTGCCTGCATGGCGCAGTTGAAGGACCTGTGCGAAGCGGCTTGACGCTCACCATTGTTCACCTATTGTTCCAATCAGGAATCACGGGAGGAAGCCGGTGGCCGCGTTCACGTTCTACTACAACCCGATGAGCCGCGCGCAGATTGCCCGCTGGGCACTGCACGAGGTCGCGGCCGATTATGATCCGGTGCTGGTGGAATATGGGCCGGACAAGCCCGCCGGGTTCCTGCAAGCCAATCCGATGGGCAAAATTCCGACCCTGGTCCACCACCACGGCGGGCATGACCACGTGGTGACGGAATGCGCGGCGATCTGCCATTACCTGGCGCTGACCCATCCGCAGGCCGGCCTGCTGCCTGGCGAGCACGAACAGGCCGATTACTTCCGCTGGCTGTTTTTCGCCGCCGGGCCGGTGGAACAGGCGGTGACCTGCAATGCCATGGGCTGGGTGCCGACCGAACAGCAGCAGGCCACGGTCGGCTTCGGCAGTTTCGACAGGACCATGGACACGCTCGACCGCTGGCTCGGCACGCACGACTACGTCTGCGGCGGGCGCTTCACCATGGCGGATGTCTATCTCCGTTCGTCCGTGGACTGGGGCCTCACCTTCGGTTCGATACCGGCGCGGGACAGCTTTGCCGCCTATGCCGAACGCCTGCGCGCCCGCCCCGCTTATAAGGCGGCCAAGGAGATCGACATGGGCCTGATCGCGCAGATGCAGGCAGCGGCGTCTTAAGCGAAAGCGGCCGCGCCTTTCAGCAGGTTATAGGCTTCGACCACGTTCTGCAGTTGCCCTTCGTGGCGGCGATCCCCGCCGTTGCGATCCGGGTGAAACCGGCGGACCAGTTCGGAATAGCGGCGGCGCAATTCGCTCCGGTCGGCATCGCCTGCCAGCCCCATCACTTCCAGCGCATCGCGTTCCTGCGGGGTAAAGCGGCTGGCAGTGGCCCACCCTTGCGCCCGCCGCCGGATGTCGGCCGCGCGGGCGTTGATCGCATCCAGCGGATCCGCGTAATCGGCCCAGCGCGGTGCTGCCCCGGCCCCGCCATCCGGCCGGAAAGCGCGGGTTTCCGTCTGCCAGCCGGCAATCGGGGACTGCGCGGCCAGGATTTCATCGGCGCTCATGCCGTGGAACCAGTCATACCGGGCATTGAATTCCCGCACGTGATCCAGGCAAAACCACAGCCAGTCCCCCGGGCCGTCGAATCCCGGTGCGCGAGGACCGGGCGCGCGGAATTCGCCCGCCTCCGGGCACCCCGGCGCCTGGCACCGGCGATCCGGGGCTTCGTATCGGCCATGAAACTTCGCGCTGCGCATTCGGGGCCAAATGGTGATAAATGCGGCCGTAGGAAACCCCGAAATCTTCGAAAGCGTCCCAAAAAATGCCTGGCCCCCTTGCCCGCGAAATGGAAACCCTGCTCACCCACGCCTTCCTGCCCACCCGGTTGGACGTGATCAACGACAGCGCCCGCCATCACGGCCATGCAGGCGATGACGGTAGCGGCGAATCGCATTTCACCGTGGTGATCGAAAGCGTCGCCTTCATCGGCAAGAACCGGCTGGAACGGCAACGCCTGGTCAACAGCGCGCTTGGCGACATCCCCGGCAAGCGGGTCCACGCGCTGGCGATCAAGGCCTTTGCCCCCGGCGAAACGGTACCCGCCGCATCATGAGCGTGATCCACACCATCGCGCCTGTAACCCATGACCTCGGCCAGTTCGAGGTGCGCCGGGTGCTGCCCGCGCCGGACCGGACGATGGTGGGGCCGTTCATATTTGTCGACCAGTTCGGCCCGGCGCAACTGGCGCTGGGCAGCGGCATGGACGTGCGCCCGCACCCCCATATCGGCCTCGCAACCGTAACGTGGCTGTTCGAAGGCGCGATCGACCACCGCGACAGCCTGGGCAGCTTCGCCACGATCCGCCCGGGTCAGGTCAACCTGATGACGGCGGGCCATGGGATCGTCCATTCGGAACGCTCGCCCGCCGCGGAACGTGCAGCCGGGCCGCACCTGTACGGCATGCAGACCTGGCTCGCCCTGCCCGATGGGAAGGAGGAAATCGCCCTGGCCTTCGAAACGCTGGCCGACCTGCCGGTGGTGGAAGATGCGCGCAGCCATGCTCGCGTGATCATGGGTACGCTGTGGGGCCAGTGCGCGCCGACCACTTGCCATTCAGAAACGATCTACGCCGAAATCCTGCTGCAACCCGGCGGCAGCGTGCCGGTGGATGCGCTGGCCGGCGAACGGGCGGTCATGCTCGTCGGCGGTGAAGGCAACATCGATGGCCACGCGCTCGGGCTGTACCAGCTGGCCGTGTTGCAACCCGGCGTGCCGATGACGCTACACAGCGCCAGCGGCGGCCGCTTCATGCTGCTGGGCGGGGAAGCCTTCGCCACCCGCCGCCACGTCTGGTGGAACTTCGTCAGCTCCAGCCGCGACCGCATCGAAAAGGCGAAAGAGGACTGGATGGGCGGGCAGTTCCCCAAAGTGGCCGGTGATGAAGTGGAATGGATTCCGATTCCCCAACGACCGAACACGGTGGGTTAGGCGCGCGTTACAATCCTGACGGACGCGCCTCGCCGTACCATTCCACCCACGCGCCGTGGGGATGCGCCTCGCCCAGTTGCACCCAGTCCGCACCATCGGGCCAATACCGCACGGCCAGTTCATGGCGGAAGGTTTCGCGGTTCGTCTCCAGCCGGATCCACGCCAGCGGCTTGTCCGCTGTCGCCTGCGCACCGGCACCTTCCATCGCTGCGGTGATCGCCTCGCGGGTGGCGACGGGCAGGTATTGCCACATGATCGAGTGGTATAGCACCCGCGTGACGCCCTGCGCCTGCGGGCGGGCGAGCATCTGCGGCACCCAGGCCCCGGCATCGGCCTGCACCAGATCGGGCTTGCACTCACCCGCCAGTGCAATCGCCGCGTCGATCCGCCCCATCCGTTCTGTCGCGTCAGGCCAGACGTAGGCTTTCAGCCGCAACGCCTGATCGCGGTCGGACAGGTCGACCGGCGCGATATCGCTGCCCCGGATTGCCGTGATTTCGACCGGGCCAGCAGGTGGCGGCGGCCCTTTCCAGTCCGGCCTGATCAGCATCGGAGAATCTTCCGGCCCCACCGTCGCGCCGCCGAGGTCAAAGCGGTACCGGTCCATCATCGTGTTGACGCCCGCGCTGGCGCCAATTTCATTCAGTTCAAATTGCGGCCCCAACCGTTCTGCCAGCCACAGCAGCCCGGCCATGATGCTGGCGCTGCGCCCCGCCTCGTTGGTCTGCGGCGGGCCATCCAGCCAGGGGGACAGCCGGGCGTCGAACCGCTGCACCAGATCAACCGCGATTGCGTCAATCGCCGCCTGGTCAGTCAGTTCTCCGGAATAGACGGGGGCCAGTTCCGGCGCATCGCCGGTCAGAAACAGGTGGTGCAGCGCGCCTGCCATCCGCAACGGCAGCGCGTCTTCCAGCGATGGGCGTTCCCACCCGGCAATGCGTCGCCCGGTTACGGTATCGGTTTGCAGGATCGCAAGTTCAGCCAGCACCACGCGGGCGGTACAGGGGGCAAAGGCGCGGGTGGTGTGTTCAAATTGCCAGCGGATCGCCTCGCGCACGTCAGTAATCGCCATCGCGCCTGTCGCCGCTGCTTTCGCCATTGCCGTTGCCCTTTCCTGCCGCGCTATCTAATGCGCCCCAATGTCCGCAGCCGAACTGACTTTCGCCGTCCCCAAGGGGCGCATCCTCGATGAAGCCCTGCCGGTGATGGCGCGCGCTGGCGTCGTGCCGGAAAGCGCCTTTCACGACAAGGGCAACCGCGCCCTCAGCTTTGCCAGCGAAGACGGGGCCACGCGCATCATCCGCGTGCGTGCTTTCGACGTTGCCACTTTCGTTGCCCACGGCGCGGCGCAGGTCGGCATTGTCGGTTCCGACGTGATCGAGGAATTCGACTATTCGGAGCTGTACGCCCCGGTCGATCTCGACATTGGCCACTGCCGCCTGTCGGTGGCGGAGCCGGTTGATGCTAGCAGCTATGCCCCCGGCAATGCCAGCCACTTGCGCATCGCCACCAAGTATCCGCACATCGCCAGCCGCTGGTTTGAACGGCAGGGCATCCAGGCCGAATGCGTGAAGCTGAACGGCGCGATGGAACTGGCCCCCTCGCTCGGCCTCGCCGGACGGATCGTCGATCTGGTGTCCAGCGGGCGCACGCTGAAGGACAATGGCCTCGTCGAAACCGACGTGATCATGCAGATTTCGGCGCGCCTGATCGTCAACCGCGCCGCTTTCAAGACCGATGCCCGCGTGGCCGCGCTGGTTGAACGGTTCCGCGCCATTGCCGACAAGGCCGCCGCCTGATGCTGCGCCTGTCCACCACTGACGCGGATTTCGAAAAGAAGTTCGCCCGCCTGGTCGATGATCGCCGCGAAAGCGACGAAGACGTGGCCCGCACCGTGTCCGACATCCTGGGCGAAGTGCGCCTGCGCGGGGACGAGGCGCTGGCCGAATATACCCTGCGGTTTGACAAGCATGACCTGGCGACCGATGCCGACTGGCAGATCCCGCTGACCGAATGCCGCGACGCCTTCGACGCGCTGGACCCGGTGCTGCGCGCCGCGCTGGAACTGGCGGCAGAACGCATCCGCGCCTACCATCTGGACCAGTTGCCCAAGGACCGCGACTTTACCGACGCGGCCGGGGTGCGGCTGGGCGCGAAGTGGCGCGGCGTTGATGCCGCCGGGCTCTATGTCCCCGGTGGCCGGGCAGCCTATCCATCCAGCCTGCTGATGAACGCGATCCCGGCGAAAGTTGCCGGGGTGGAACGGCTGGTGGTGGTCACCCCCACGCCCAAGGGACAGACCAACCCGCTGGTCCTCGCCGCCGCGCATCTGGCCGGCGTGGACGAGGTGTGGCGCGTTGGCGGGGCGCAGGCCGTGGCCGCGCTGGCCTATGGCACACAGCGGATCGGCCGCGTTGATGTGATTACCGGCCCAGGTAATGCCTGGGTGGCAGAAGCCAAGCGGCAGCTGTTTGGCGTGGTCGGCATCGACATGGTGGCAGGCCCCAGCGAAATCCTGGTGATCGCCGATGGAAAGAACGATCCGGACTGGATCGCCGCCGACTTGTTGAGCCAGGCGGAACACGATCCGTCCTCGCAATCGATCCTGATTACCGATGACGCCGCCTTTGCCGCGCAAGTGGAAGATTGTGTCGACCTGCAATGCTCGACCCTGGCGACGGAGAAGGTCGCCCGCGCCAGCTGGGACGAATATGGCGTATTGCTGGTGGTGCGTGACCTGGGTGAAGCCCCTGCGCTGGCCAACCGCCTCGCCGCGGAGCACGTGGAAATCGCGGTGGACGATCCCGAACCGCTGTTCGCACAATTGAAGCACGCCGGCAGCGTGTTCCTGGGCCGGCATACGCCGGAAGCCGTCGGCGATTACGTCGCCGGGCCAAACCACGTGTTGCCGACTGGCCGCCGTGCGCGCTTTTCCAGCGGGCTGTCGGTGCTCGATTTCATGAAGCGTACCAGCTTCATTTCCGTTGGCCCCGGCGCGCTGGGCGCAATCGGGCCTGCTGCGGTTGCCCTGGCCAAGGCCGAAGGACTGCCCGCCCATGCCCGTTCCGTGGAGCTTCGCCTGAAATGAACCAGCCCGCTAAATCAACGGCCCGCTCTGCTGCCCGCCTCGCCGCCGTACAGGCGCTGTACCAGTGGCACATGGAACAGACCCCGCTGGCACGGCTGCTGGACGAATTCCACCAGCATCGCCTCGGTCGCGAGATCGAGGAAGTCCATTACGCCGATGCCGAGGTCGCCTTCTTCGATGACCTGGTGAAGGGCGTGGTCGCGCGGATCGAGGAAATCGACGAGCTGGTCCAAGGCAAGCTGGCGCAAGGCTGGACCATTGCCCGGCTGGACAAGACCATGTTGCAGATCCTGCGCGTCGGTTCCTACGAACTGCTCGCCCGCCCGGACGTGAGCGTGGGCACCGCGATCACCGAATATGTCGATGTCGCCCACGCCTTCTTCGACGAACGCGAGGCGAAGTTCGTCAACGGCGTGCTGGATGCCGTGGCAAAAGCCGCACGCAGTTAATTGCCCTTCTTCCAGTTCGCCTCGAGCGAAGTCGAGGGGCCGTGCCCAGTGTCTCGACTTCGCTCGACACGAACGGAGGTTGGGTTAAGTTTCTGATTTTCCTTTAAGGCTTGGCCGCAAACACCCAGTCGAGATAGGCCGCCACACGGATTCCGGCCTGTTGCAGGCGGCGTTCCATCGTCGGCGTCCAGTCGTAATTGTACTGGTAGAACAGCCTGACCGGCGCTTCCACCGTGCCCATCCCGGCCACGGGGCCTGTCGCGGGGTAGACCTTGTCCCGCAGGGTCACGCTTTCGGCCATCCAGGTGCGCGGGTTGGCATCCCACCATTCCAGCACCTGCGCGGGCGTGGTGCGCGCTTCCAGCCGGTCCGCGTATTCGCTGTAACTGAGCTGCTGGCGCAGGATCATCCCTTCGTCCCACACCCAGTGCAGGTTGTTGGGCACGTCGAACCACAGCACTTTCACATCGTTGGCGCCCCGGTCGCCATCCTTCCCGGTGTGCAGCGGGTTGTGCAGGTCGCCCACGATATGGACCACAAAGCGCAGGGCCACGGCCTTGTCCTCCCGGCTGGCAGCCGGATTGCGCAGGGTGGCGGTGAAGCGTTGCAGCGCGGTTTCCGCATCGCCTTCCGGCGGGTGGGCCAGCTGTTCAATCCCGGCGGAAGGCGGCAGGGTGATGAAGTGGTAAGCGCCCGCTTCCTTCCAGAACTGCGCCGGGTTGGACCGTTCCTCGTCCGGCGCGGTGGATGCTTCTGCCAGGCTTTCATGCTCCAGAATCTGTTCCACCGCGGCGCGGGTGCGGCCGTCGATATTATCCTGCGCGATCTGCCCGGTAATGCGGTGCCCGATCGGCCCCCATGCGGCCGCAGGCGACGCGGCGATTGCCGCCGGGGCAAGCGCCATGCAAAGGACAATGCGGCGCAATGACGTCGATTCCATCGGGGGCCTCGGCTGGGTTATGAAACGGATGATGCCCCTATGAGCGGAGAGGCGAACTTCGTCGAGATGCTTCGTGCGCTCGCCTCGCATCCTGCCGCGCGCGGGCTGGCAGACGATGCCGCCGTGCTGCCACTGGGCGGCGAAGTGCTTGTATTGACGCACGATATGATGGTGGCAGGCGTCCATTACCTGCCGCGGCAGGACATGGCCGATGTGGCCTGGAAGCTGGTCGCCAGCAACCTGTCCGACCTCGCCGCCAAGGGTGCGGAACCGCTGGGCGTTCTGATTGGCCATACCCTGGGCTCTGGGGACGAAGCGTTCGTCTGGGGGCTGGAACAGGTACTTGGCCATTACAACGTGCCGCTGCTGGGCGGGGATACCGTATCGGGCAATGGCAGCCGCAGCCACGGGCTGACCGCGCTGGGCCGGGCCACCCACGTGCCCGTCCCTGCCCGTTCGGGCGCGCAGGCTGGCGATGGTCTGTGGGTCACCGGAACGCTGGGTGCCGCGATGCTGGGGTTCGAGGCCCTGCGCGATGGCACCGGGGCCGACAGCACCGCCTATCGCCGCCCCATGGCGCGGCTGGCGGAAGGTGCGGCGCTGGCTCCACTGGTCACCGCGATGATGGACGTTTCGGACGGCCTGTTGCTGGATGCCTATCGCCTGGCGCAGGCCAGCGGCGTGAGCCTGGCGCTGGACAGCACCGCCGTACCGGTGGCCGATCCTGCCCGAAGGTTCGATTGCCTGAAATGGGGCGACGATTACGAATTGCTGTTCACCCTGCCCGCCGGGGTGGCACCGCCCGTTCCCGCCACGCGCATCGGCACGGTCGAACCGCTGGGGTTTGCGCCCCTGTTCGTGGACGGCAATCCGGTGGTCAGCAGCGCAGGGCTGGGATACCAGCACGGCTGAAATCCTCCCCATGCGTGGGGACAATAATCAGTGTGCGCTCACGTCCACCCCGCGCTGGGCCAGGATCGGCTTCAGTTCGAAATACATTGGCTTGGTCAGGTGCATCGGCACGTTCGGGTACAGGTGGTGGACGAGGTGGTATTCGATCCACATCGCCAGGAACGTGCCCACGCTGCTGCGCAGGATGCGGGTGTTGTCGTACCGGCCCAGCCCCTTGTGCGGGAAATGGGTTTCCCAGCTGAAGAACACATGGGTGTGGATCAGCGCGAACCAGCGCGGCAACCACCAGACCATCGCAATCACCAGCGCATGGCCGGACAGCGCCATGCCGATAAAGAACAGCGTACCCGCCAGTTGCACCAGCGCCGCCTGCTTCAGCGCAGCCTTGGCTTCAGGCGTGCCGATTTCTTCCAGCAGCACCCGCTTGATATGGTGCGCCTGCGCCGTCTTGCCCGGTTGGCGGTTCAGCCATGCCTTCCACAGCGCGGCGCGCAAGTTGGGGGCATTGTCGGGAAAGTCCGGATCGCGCACCGGATCGTTCGGATACTTGTGGTGCTGCAAATGGGTGACGCGGGCGATGCTGAACGGGAACATCAGCGGGATCATCGACAGCTGGCCGGTCAGTTCATTCCAGAACTTCGCCCGGCCGGTGCGGCCGATCGTGCCGTGCATTGCCTCGTGCGCGGTGATGTAACCGGCGGTGGCAATCAGGTAGGATACGATGAACGCTGCCCACAGCGGCACCATGCCCAGCATGGTCAGCGGAAACAGCGACAGCCACAGCGAAAAGCCCGCCAGCGTGGCCACCACGTAACGCCAGCGGACGCCCTGCCCGATCGCGTGATACTTCTTCGCAATGGCCAGTTCCTGCTTCAGCAGGTCCACCCGCACGTGCTTGTCCAGCCCGCTGCCCTTGCCCAGCGGGATCGCCGGACCATCGGGCCGGAGGAACCCGACCTGGCCGGCGCGGTCGAGGATCAGCTCGTCGCTCACAACCAGCGGCCGCGGATGTTGGCGTAAAGGCCCCAAGGCGCGCCGATCAGCAGGCCCACGGCCAGGTTGCTCAGCCCCAGCGGGCCTTGCAGACCCCAATAGGTCATCGTTTGCGCGATCAGCGGCGCGATAAAGCCAATCCCGAACAGGAACGGCATGATGGAGAACAGCTTCTTGAGCGCGAGTTCCATGTCAGGTCCTGCCTAAAGCGCCGAAACGTCCACCCCGCGCTGAGCCAGGATCGGCTTCAGCGCGAAGTAAGCTTCCTTGGTGCGGTGGTTGGGAATGTTGGGATAGAGGTGGTGGACCAGGTGCGTTTCCATGCCCATGGACAGCACGTGGCCCAGCCTGCTCTTGAAGATGTAGCTGTTTTCATACCGCCCCTTGCGCCCTTCACGGGGATGGTGCGGGGCCCAGCTGAGGTAGAAGCGGATGTAGCTGAGGCCGATATGGCGCGGCAGCCACCACAGCAGCGCCGCTTCGATGGCAAAGCCGGTCCAGGCCATGGTGAACAGAACCGCCAGGAACACCAACTGCAGCAGCATGGTGTCTTTCAGCGCCTTCGCCGCTTCGGGCGTGCCCATGTCGGCCAGGATGCGCTTGTAATGGTGGATCGACCCATCGACGCCGGGCTGGCGGTTATACCAGGTCTTGTACCAGGCCATCAGCGCATTGGGCGCCTCGTCGGTATAGTCCGGGTCACGCAGCGGATCGTTGCAGTGATAATGGTGTTCCAGGTGCATGATCCGCGCCATGGAAAACGGAAACACGATCGGGATGGTCGAAACCTTGCCCACCCATTCGTTGATCCAATAGGTCTTCGATCCCGGACGGGCGATGTTGCTGTGCATCGCTTCGTGGCTGGTGACATATCCGCCAGTGGCAAAAATGCAGCTGAGCACGAAGGCCAGCGGCAGGTTGATCCAGCCCATCATCGCCAGCGGAAAGAAGCTGAGCCACACGGCAAAACAGCCCCAGGCAGCCACCACGTAAGGCCACATCCGCCCGCCCATGTACTGGCGGGCGATGTCGATTTCCGCCTTGCGCAGGTCCCGCCGCACATGCCGGTCCAGCCCGTCGCTGGCGACCAGCGGGATTGCCGGGCCACCATCCAGCGCCAGCGCGCCAGGGCTGGCATCCGGCCGTTCGATCAGGCCTGATTCTGCAATAGGTCCGTCCACCACCGGAAAAGTCCCCCACTCCAGGTCAGGTCATCAATGCCGCGAAACGTGCTTAACTTCCCATAAACCTTGATGAACCGCAAGAATCCTCGGATTCCCGTCGCAAATCGGGGCAGGCCCAACTCTATCCCCAGCCAATCGACACGTTGTCCATTTGGGGGTTGACGGCCACCTTGGCGGCATTAGCCTCCCCCGTTCCGCGCGGACATCGGCAGAAGCCGGGCCGCGCCCCACTCGGGAGAAGGGGGAAACTAAGGTCATGGACCTTGTATTGATCGCAATTGCACTGGGGCTGCTGGCCATCGTGTATGGCTTCGTCACCAGCAAACAGGTGCTCGGCTCGTCCGCCGGCACCGAAAAAATGCAGGAAATCGCCGCCGCTATCCAGGAAGGCGCCCAAGCCTACCTGAAACGCCAATATACCACGATTGCCGTGGTCGGGGTCGTGGTGGCAGTGATCGTCGCCGTGTTCCTTGGCCCGGTCAGCACTGTCGGCTTCGTGCTCGGCGCGGTACTTTCGGGTGTTGCCGGGTTCATTGGCATGAACATTTCCGTCCGTTCGAATGTCCGCACCGCCGCCGCAGCGCAGAAGGGCCTGCAACAAGGCCTGACCCTGGCGTTCCGCGCCGGGGCCATCACCGGCATGCTGGTGGCGGGCCTGGCCCTGCTCGCGATTGCGGGCTTCTACTGGTATCTGACCGTCGTTGCCGGCAAGACCGTGGGCGGGGATGACCGCACCGTGGTCGATGGCCTGGTCGCCCTCGCCTTCGGCGCTTCGCTGATTTCGATCTTCGCCCGGCTTGGCGGCGGGATCTTCACCAAGGCGGCTGACGTCGGCGCGGACCTTGTGGGCAAGGTCGAAGCCGGTATCCCGGAAGACGATCCCCGCAACCCTGCCGTGATCGCGGACAACGTCGGCGACAATGTGGGCGATTGCGCCGGCATGGCAGCCGATCTGTTCGAAACCTACGTCGTTACCGTAGGCGCTACGATGGTGCTGACCGCGCTGCTGCTGAAAGGCATCGGCACGATGCTGATGCCGCTGATGGCGCTGCCGCTGCTGATTGGCGGCGTGTGCATCGTCACCAGCATTATCGGCACCTATTTCGTCAAGCTGGGCAGCGGCAACAACATCATGGGGGCCATGTACAAGGGCTTCCTGGTCACCGCCGTGCTCTCGGTCCCCGCCATCTGGTGGGCGATCAGCTATGCGCTGGGCAGCATGGAATCGCCGATTGCCGGTGCCGACTACACCGGCCGCACGCTGTTCTACTGCGGCCTGCTGTGTCTGGTGATCACCGGCCTGATCATCTGGATCACCGAGTACTACACGGGCACCAACTATCGCCCGGTCCGCTCGATCGCCAAGGCTTCGGAAACGGGCCACGGCACCAACGTGATCCAGGGTCTGGCCATCAGCATGGAAG
>JBARAF010000012.1:0-2013 GCA_049791695.1 Croceibacterium sp. | reverse complement strand
GGTCAGCACCGCCCCGCCGGGCTCAAAGGCGCGGAAGCGGCGGTGCAGCGCATAGGCACCAACCCCCAGCCCGAAACCGAGCACGCCGCGCTGCAACAGCGATCCGAACACCGGCGGGTTGGTATCGGTCCACAGGCACAGCGCCGCCGCACCGGCCAGCAGTACGGTGGCCGCAATCCCCAGCCACCCGCGCCCGAACAGCGCGGCGGCAAGCAGATAGAGGACCATTTCCACCGCCAGCGTCCAGCTGACCGGACTGAACCAGTTGCCGGTATGCGGGCGGAAGGCATCGAGCAGGAACAGGCTGCGCCAGAATTCACCCCAGTTGTGCCGTTCATGCAGCACCGGGCCGAACAGGGCCAGTTGCAGCACCAGCATCACCGCCAGCACCGCATAGTGCAGCGGCAGCACGCGCCCGGCGCGCAGGGCCAGGAAGCGCCCTTTCGGGAACCCCTGCGCCAGCCGCCCGCCATAACTCATGGTGATGACGAAGCCGGACAGGATGAAGAAGAAATCGACCAGCAACCATCCGTTGCGCATCATCGGGATGCCCGCCAGCCAGCCGAAATCCCCGATGTGGAACAGCACCACCACCACCGCCGCGATCCCGCGCAGCGAATCCAGCGCGATGAACCGTTCGCTGTGTCCCGCCATGCTGCCCTGCCCCGCCTCGCCTTCTGTCAATGCCTGCGCAATACAGCCTTGCGCCGCGCAGGCAAATTGGCCGGACGCGGGTTCACCCAGTTACCACCACTGCGACGGGCGGGCGGCAAAGCCGCTGCGCTGTTCGATGGCCAGCCCGGCATCCAGCACGCCCTGTTCGTCAAACGGGCGGCCGATGATCTGCAGGCCCAGCGGCAATCCTTCGCCGTTCAGCCCGGCGGGAACGCTCATCGCCGGCAGACCGGCCAAGCTGGCGGGGACGGAGAACACGTCGTTCAGGTACATCGCCAGCGGATCGTCCAGCTTTTCGCCCAGAGTGAAGGCCGCGTTGGGCGTGGTCGGGGCCAGGATCACGTCGCACAGGGCGAAGGCCTTGGTGAAATCCTGCTGGATCAGCGTCCGCAGGCGCATCGCCTGGTTGTAATAGGCATCGTAGAACCCGGCGCTGAGCACATAGGTACCGATGATGATGCGGCGCTTCACCTCGTCCCCGAAACCGGCGGCGCGGGTTGCGGCATACATGTCCTGCAAACCGGCGCCATCGGGCAGGTCGCGCAGGCCATAGCGCACGCCGTCATAACGGGCGAGGTTGCTGGACGCTTCCGCCGGGGCAACGATGTAATAGGCTGGCAGCGCATACTTGGTATGCGGCAGGCTGATGTCGACCACTTCCGCGCCTGCATCCTTCAGCCAGGCGATCCCGGCGTCCCAGCTTTTCAGGATTTCCGGGTCGGTCCCTTCCATCCGGTATTCGCGCGGGATGCCCACTTTCTTGCCGCGCAGGTCGGCATTTAGGCTGCGGGTCCATTCCGGCACCGGCATATCGAGGCTGGTCGAATCCTTCGGATCGAACCCGGCCATCGCTTCCAGCATGATCGCGCAATCTTCCACGCTGCGCGCCATCGGACCGGCCTGGTCGAGGCTGCTGGCGAAGGCGACGATGCCCCAGCGGCTGCAGCGGCCGTAAGTCGGCTTGATGCCGGAAATGCCGGTCAGCGCGGCGGGCTGGCGGATTGATCCACCGGTATCGGTGCCGGTCGCCGCCGGGCACAGCCGTGCGGCAATGGCGGCGCTGGAACCACCGGACGAACCGCCGGGCGCCAGCGGAGCATTGCCGCCATCATTGCGCCGCCATGGCGAAATGACATTGCCGAAATAACTGGTTTCGTTGGAAGAACCCATCGCGAACTGGTCAAGGTTCAGCTTGCCCAGCATCCCCGCGCCGGCATCCCACAGCTTCTGGCTGACGGTGCTCTCGTATTCGGGGACGAAACCCTCGAGGATGTGGCTGGCCGCCGTGGTCTGCACGCCGCGGGTGGCGAACAGGTCCTTCATCCCGATCGGCACGCC
>JBARAF010000011.1:0-1527 GCA_049791695.1 Croceibacterium sp. | reverse complement strand
GTGCGGGCACCAGGTACAGCACGGCCGCCACGGCAGAGCCAAGCACCAGTGCCGCCAGCAGCCCGTCGAACACCAGGTTGGCGTCGGGCCGGTCCCCTTCGGACAGGCGCTGCGCCAGCCCGCGCTTTTCCCCGATGGTGCACAGCATCGCCGCCAGTTCGATCACCACCAGCGCGGAAGCGAAGCGGCCCAGCGCCTCGGCCCCGTACAGCCGCCCGGCGATGAACAGGAACGGCAGGCGCGCGGCTAGCCGCAGCAGGAAGCCGAGGAAATTCGTGCGCCCGCCCTTGGCCAATGCGGCCATGTCACCGCCAGGAGGGGCCACGCTCTCGTTCAAGCGGACAGGCTTTCAGCGCGCAGCGGGCGGGCCAGCAGAGCCCCTGCCACATCGCGTGCAGGGGCACCCGCCAGCAGGCTGGCCACGGCTTCCACGATCGGCATGGCCACGCCGTGCTTGCGGGCGAGATCGCACAGCACCGGCGCGGTATGGGCGCCTTCGGCCACGGTCCGCCGGTCCTGCATCAGGGCCGCCGGGTCCTGTCCTTCGCCCAGGGCCTTGCCCAGGCTGAAATTGCGGCTGGAGGTGGAACTGCAGGTCAGCACCATGTCCCCCAGACCGCACAGGCCCGCCAGCGTTTCCGCCCGCGCACCCAGCGCCGCGCCAAAGCGCAGCATTTCGGCATAGCCGCGCGCGATCAGGGCGGCGCGGGCATTTTGCCCCAGGCCCAGCCCGTCCACCACGCCGCAGGCAATGGCCAGCACGTTCTTCACCGCGCCGCCCACTTCCGCGCCGGTCAGGTCATCGGAAAAATACGGGCGGAAGGTCGGCCGCGCCACCGTGGGGGCCAGCCGTTGCCACTGGTCCTGCCCGCCACCACAGGCGAGCGTCACTGCGGTCGGCAGCCCGGCAGCGACTTCATGGGCGAATGTCGGGCCGGACAGCACGGCAATCGCGCTGCCGGGCGCGGCGTCACGCGCCACCTGGTGCATCATGCGGCCGGTCCCCGCCTCGATCCCCTTGGCGCACAGCACCAGATCGGCGGGGTGGCCGGGCATGGCGGCCATTGTCGGACCCAGATGCTGCGCCGGGGTGACCAGCAGCAGGACCGCGCATTGCGCCATGTCCGCCAGATCGCCGGTGGCGCGGATCGATGGGGCCAGCACGGCCGAAGGCAGGTACAGCGAATTGGAATGGGCGGTGTTCACTTCCAGCACCAGTTCCGGTTCCCGCGCCCACAGCAGCACCGGGGTGCCATTGGCCCCCAACATCTGCGCCAGCGCCGTGCCCCAGGCCCCTGCGCCGACCACCCCGATCATCGGACCCGTCATCCCTTCACCCCCGCACCGCGCACCGGTTCCGCTGCCGGATCGAGCGGCCAGCGTGGCCGCGCCGAAATATCCAGCGGATCGGCGGCAAAACCTGCTGCCAGCCGTTCCTGCCCGGCCCAGGCAATCATTGCCGCATTATCGGTACACAAGGCCAGCGGCGGGGCGACGAAGCGCAAGGCCCGCTGCGCGGCAATGTCC
>JBARAF010000010.1:0-1970 GCA_049791695.1 Croceibacterium sp. | reverse complement strand
GCCATGCACAGGCCGCCATCGCCGCGATATTTGTGGGCAAAGGCCAGCCAGCCGCCGAGCGAAACCTGCGCGCCGACAATGCCGTGGCCGCCGTAAAATGCGTGATCGGTGCTGAACATGTGCATCGAACCGCCCTTGCCATGGCTGATCCCGGCTGCACGCCCGGTCAGTTCAGCCATGATCACCTTGGGATCGATGCCATAAGCCAACATGTGGCCGTGGTCGCGATAGCCGGTAATGACGCTGTCCTTGCCCGCTTCCAGCGCGGACTGCAGGCCCACAGCAACCGCTTCCTGGCCGATGTAGAGGTGGCAGAAGCCGCCGATCAGGCCGAGACCGTACAGCTGCCCGGCCTTTTCTTCGAACCGGCGGATCAGCATCATCTGTTCGTAGAAACGCAGCAGCTCCGCTTCGGTGGCGGGGTAACTCGGGCTTGCCAGCAGCTTGTCCTGCAGGCTGCGCAATTCAAAAGAATCGCCGGAATTGCCGGTATCGGCCGCAGCTTTTGCAGGGGCGTTCTTCGCGGCACCACGGGCGGGTTTTGCGGGGGTGGAACTGGCGGCTCGAGCCAAGGCGTTGATCCTCACGTTCGCGCGCATGAAAGCGCGGGTTGCACTGGCCTATAGGCGGTCTTTTGCAACTAAGGCAACGGCTGGCAGGGGCGAAAATGCAGCGATTTTTGCGCCCGGGGCGGCGCAAGGCGGGCCTATTCGACCGGCAGGGCTTCCATCACATATTCGTCAGGATGGGCGACGTTCAGGTTCTTGCGCACCAGTTCCGTGGCCAGATCAGGATCGACATTGTCGGGATCAAGCCGGGTTACCAGGTTATCCAGTTCCGCCCGTTGCGCGTGCAAGGTGTGAATCTGCCCCTGACGCTGCTGCAACAGCGAGAGGTTTTCGCCCCACGACAGGACGCCATAGGGGCCGGCAAAGGCCAGCGCCCCCAGGACCAGTAGATACCCCAATGCGAGCAGGCGGCTGAGCCTTTCACGTTGGGATTCATGCTGGGAGCGAAGCAGGTTCATCCGGTTAATTGCCCATATACCACGCCAGTTTTCAAGCATTTTCCGCAGAAACTTGCGGAGTCGCGCGAATCTGGTTACAGTTGCAACCATGCCCGACAGTTTCACCAATCCGCCCGCTGTGACCGATACCAACCCGCTGGGTCTGGACGGCTTCGATTTCCTTGAGTTTTCGGCCCCGCAAAAGGGCGTGCTGGAGCCGGCCTTCACCCGCATGGGCTTCACCCAGGTCGCCCACCACCGCAGCAAGGATGTCCAGTTGTGGCGGCAGGGCGGCATAAATTTTATCGCCAATTATGAACCCAAAAGCCCGGCAGCCTATTTCGCGGCGGAGCATGGCCCATCGGCCTGCGGCATGGGTTTCCGCGTCCATGACGCTGCGCTTGCCTTCCGCCTGGCACTGGAACGGGGAGCTGAACCTGTGGCCGTTCCCGCCGGGATGATGGAACTGAATATCCCGGCGATCCGCGGCATCGGCCATTCACTGATCTACCTGATCGACCGGTTCCAACCCGGCCTGACCATTTATGACATCGACTTCGTGTTCGATGATGCGGTTGATCGGCACCCCGTAGGCGCAGGCTTTACCGCGATCGATCACCTGACCCACAATGTCTACGCCGGCCGGACCGCCCATTGGGAGGAGTTCTATTCACGTATCTTCGGCTTCCGCGAAATGCGCGCCTTTGACGTGACCGGCGAATATTCAGGCCTGAATACCAAGGTCATGGTGGCGCCTGACGGGCGCATCCGCATCCCGCTGAATGAAGAAAGCGGGCATGACGGAAAAGGGCAGATTGCCGAATACCTGCGCGCCTATAACGGCGAAGGGATCCAGCACATCGCGCTGGCCAGTGATGACCTCTATTCCGCGCTTGACCGGGCCGGGGCGCTGGGCCTCGCTTTCGCCCCGCCCCCGCCGGCCACATATTATGAACAACTGGAG
>JBARAF010000009.1:0-7212 GCA_049791695.1 Croceibacterium sp. | reverse complement strand
GGGAAGACCCGCGCATGAGCTTGCCGCGTATCGCCGTCGATGCGATGGGCGGGGATGAGGGCGTGCGCGTGATGGTGTCCGGCGCGGCCTTGGCCCGCCGCCGCCACGAAGGCTTCAAATTCTTGCTGGTGGGGGATGAAACCCGCATCAAGCAGGCGCTGGAAGCCCATCCCAACATGGCCCAGGCCTCCGAGATCCTCCATGCGGAGGATGTCGTGGCTGGCGACGAAAAGCCCACTGCTGCCCTGCGCCGCGCCAAGACCACATCGATGGGCCTGGCGATCAATGCGGTTAAGCGTGGCGATGCTGGCGCTGCCGTGTCCGCCGGCAATACCGGCGCGCTGATGGCGATGAGCAAGCTGGCCCTGCGCACCATGCCGGGGATCGACCGCCCGGCGCTGGCCGCCCTGATGCCCACTCTGGAAGAGCATGACGTGATCATGCTGGACCTTGGCGCCAATACCGAATGCGACGCGCGCAACCTGGTGCAGTTCGCCATCATGGGCGCCGCCTATTCCCGCATCGTGACCGGGGCTGAACGCCCCCGCGTGCGCCTGCTGAACATCGGTACCGAAGACACCAAGGGCACCGGCGACTTGCAGCAAGCCGCCCAGCGCCTGCGCGAAGCGACCAGGCTGGCGATGCAGTTCGAAGGCTTCGTCGAAGCCGACAAAATCAATCGCGGCCATGTCGACGTGGTGGTGACCGACGGGTTTTCCGGCAATATCGCGCTGAAGGCGATTGAAGGGTCCGCCCGCTTTGTCACCGACCTGCTGAAGACTGCCTTCCGCAGCTCGATCCGGTCCAAGTTCGGCTTCCTGATCAGCAAGCCTGCGACGGAACTGCTCCGTCACCACCTTGATCCGAACAACCACAATGGCGCGGTATTCCTGGGCCTCAACGGCGTTATCGTTAAGTCGCATGGCAGTGCCAATGCGGCCGGCGTGGCCAATGCCGTAGCCGTGGCTGCCCGCCTGCTGGAGGAAGACCTGACCCATCGCATCGCCGCCGACCTGGCCGAGCTGGAAACGATCCGCCAGCGTGGCAATGGCAATGCCGCCATCGCGGGCGGCGCGAAGTGATCCGTTCGGTCCTCAAGGGGGTCGGTTCGGCCCTGCCGCAGCGTGCGGTTTCGAACGCGGAACTGGCGCAGACGGTCGACACCAGTGACGAATGGATTCGCGAACGCACCGGCATCGGCAACCGCCACCTTGCCGGCGAAGGGGAAACTACCGGCACCCTGGCGACCGAAGCCGCGCGCAAGGCACTGGCCGATGCGGGAATCGATCCGGCTGAGGTTGACCTGATCGTGCTGGCCACTGCCACGCCGGACCAGACTTTCCCGGCCACCGCCGCCACCGTTCAGGCAGAACTCGGCTGTCGCCCGGGCGGCATTGCCTTCGATGTGGCCGCCGTGTGTTCCGGCTTCCTTTATGCGCTGGCAACGGCCGATTCGATGATGCGCACCGGCATGGCCCGGACGGCGCTGGTCATCGGCGCGGAAACTTTCAGCCGCCTGCTCGATTGGGATGACCGCACCACTTGCGTGCTGTTCGGCGATGGCGCCGGCGCCTTTGTGCTGCAGGTCGAGGATGTGGCGGACGACGGGCCGGGCATCCTGGCCACCCGGCTCCACGCTGATGGCACCCATCGAGGGATGCTCTATGTCGATGGCGGGCCGTCCAGCACCGGGACTGTCGGCAAAGTGCGGATGCAAGGCCGCGAAGTGTTCCGCCATGCGGTGGTGAACCTGGCTGAAGTGTTGCAGGAAGTCCTTGTGGATACGGGATATTCTGCCGCCGACCTGGACTGGGTCGTGCCGCATCAGGCCAACCTGCGCATTCTCGATGCAACCGCCCGCAAGCTTGGCCTGCCGATTGAACGGGTGGTGGTGACGGTGGATCACCATGCCAATACTTCTGCCGCTTCGGTGCCGCTCGCTTTCGATGCGGCCAAGCGCGACGGGCGCATCCAGCCCGGGAATCTGGTGATGCTGGAAGCCATGGGCGGCGGCTTCACCTGGGGTGCCAGCCTGTTAAGAATTTGATCCTGCCGATTTCCGTGCAGGCGATTGCCAAGCCACTGGAAATCAGTAAGTTGTGCCTCTGGGATCAAACAATAATAGTTAACGGGGAAGAACGCATGAACCTGATGCGATCCGTAGGTACCCTTACCCGCGCAGATCTGGCCGAAACCATTAACCGCCGCATGGGTTTCTCCCGGGCGGAAAGTCTCGACATGGTCGAAGAGATCCTTGCCAAGATGTGCACGGCGATGGCCGATGGGGAAAACGTCAAGATCTCCGGTTTCGGCAGCTTCGTTCTGCGTGATAAGAGCGAACGGCTGGGTCGTAATCCGAAGACCGGCGTGGAAGTGCCGATCACTCCGCGCCGGGTGCTGACTTTCAGGGCCAGCCAGAAGCTGAAGGACCGCATCGCCAAGGGAGCGTAACGCATGGCGGGGGATCAGGGCTTGTTCGACACCGCAGGTGGCAAGGACCCCGGCGCATTGCGCACGATTGGTGAGGTGGCCGAAGCCTTCGGCATCCGCCAGCACGTGCTCCGGTATTGGGAACAGCAATTCCCCGCGCTCCGCCCGCTGAAGCGCAGCGGCGGACGCCGCCTATACCGCGTCGAAGACGTGGAACTGGTTGCCACCATCGACCGGCTGGTGAACCGCGAAGGCTACACCCTGAAGGGAGCGGCGCTGGCAATTGCCAAGGGCAGTGCGGAAGCCCCCGTTGCTGCCGAGCCGGTGCCATCGATGAGCGCACCGCAGCCGGACGTCCTGCCGCAACTGCGTGCGATCCGGGATCGGCTGGCGGCTGCACTGGCGGCCTAGGCAAGAATCTCATCCCGCAAAGGCGCGAAGCGCAAAAGAGCCGCGCGATCCGCGAAGCGGTCTCAGGCTCCCATTCTCGCGCATTGGGCAAGGCGTGATTGGCAAGCAGCTGCGCAGCAGGCGCTCAACTCATGAAGTCTTTGCGCCTTCGCGCCTTTGCGTGAACCCTTTTCTCCCGCGTCAGCTCAGCCGAAGGCAACCGGCCCCAGGTCCGGATCGAGATCACGCGGCCGGGCGAAATGGACCAGCCGTCCGCATCCCGGCCGGCAGTCGGCCCATTCGGCAATATCCAGTTGCAGCACGGCGAAGGCGGCAGTGGGGAATTTCTCGCCCGCTGCCCTCAGCAGCGCATCGTCCGCCACCGGATCGGCCAGCATCAGGAGCAGGTCCTGCAAGCCCGGATTATGGCCGACCAGCAGCACGGCGTCTTCCTGCGGCGGCAGGGCAGCTACCAGCGCCAACAGCGTATCGGCATCGGCCAGATAAGCGCGCTGATCCCAGGTGACGGGCAGGGCAAGGCTGCTGGCCTCCAGCGTGCATTTCACCCGTTCCGCCGGGCTGGCGAGCGCGCTGTCCCAGCGCAGGCCGTAATCCTGGATATGCCGCCCCATCAGCGCCGCACCCTTGCGCCCACGCCGGTTCAGGCCGCGATCGAAATCGCGCAAGGCCATATCGTCCCAGTCCGACTTCGCATGACGCAAGAGGCCGAGGTGTTTCATTCGCTGACCGAACTTTGTGTGACAGCGTCCGGCTGCGGCACGCAAACCCCGGCTGCGACCCGCTGCAAGGCTTCGTCCAGTGTGCAGCGAATCACCGGCGTGCCCGGCGGGAAGGCGGTGAGCAGGCGGCTGGGGAAAGCGGAGGACAGGACCACGAAATGGCCCCGGTCATCCTTGCTGCGGATCAGCCGGCCGAATGCCTGGGCCAGCCGCGCACGGATGATCCGGTCATCATGGCCCGATCCGCCATTGGCGGCGCGGCGCGCGCGGTGGAGGATCGAGGGCTTGGGCCAAGGCACCTGTTCCATCACCACGCAGCGCAGCGATTCGCCGGGTACGTCCACCCCGTCGCGCAGCGCATCGGTACCCAGCAGGCTGGACTTGGGATCATCGCGGAAGATGTCCACCAGGGTGCCCGTGTCGATCGGATCGACGTGTTGGGCATAAAGCGGCAGTCCGGCGCGGGCGAGCCGGTCGGCAATCCGGCCATGCACAACCCGCAGGCGGCGAATGGCCGTGAACAGACCCAGTACCCCGCCGCCACAGGCCTCGATCAGCCGGGCATAGGCACCGCTCAGCGCGCTCAGGTCGCCCTTTGGCACGTCGGTAACAATCAGCACCTCGGCCCGCGCCGCGTAATCGAACGGGCTTTCCGCCGCTGTCAGCAAGGGCTGCGTGTCCAGATGCAGCGCGCCGGATCGGGCGAGGGCGCTCTGCCAGTCATCCCCGTCCTTCAGGGTCGCGCTGGTCAGCATCACCCCATGCGCAGGTTCCAGCACGACCTTGGCAAACGGCTTCATCGGATCGAGGAAATGGCGGTGCAGCCCGACATCGAATTCCCGCGCATCGGACCGGTCGACGGCCAGCCAGTCGACGAAATCCGGGTCGGTCGGGCCGCCCAGACGGCCGAGCAGGGCTTCCCACGCGGCCAGGGTATCGACCCGCCAGGCCAGCGAGTGCCGCGCCCCTTCGATCCGGGCGCGGCCGGTGCCGTCGAGCCAGTCCGGCCCTTCTTCGATCAGCGCTTCCAACCGCAGGCCCAGCCGGATCAGCGGCTGGCGGATCTCGGCGAGCGCGACGGCAGCGTGTTGCGCCCGTTCGACCAGCGCACCATCCAGATTGGCAGCTTCGGTTTCCAGCGCGTAGCCTGCTTCCTGCCCGCCGCTTTCATCGCGGGCGGAAGTCGTGGCGCGGACGGCAGCGAGCAGTTCTTCCAGCGGACCGCTGGGTGCCCCTTCCGCCAGCCGTTGCAGCCAGCCGTCACCGGGCAGCGCATCGGCTCCTTCGCTGGCGGCGGCTATCGCCTTGGCTCCGGCCTCGTCATAACTGGCAAGATCGGCCAGGCGGGCGGACAGGCCCCGGCGGCGGCCCTTGCTGCCGCGTTCCGGGCCTTTGATCCAGCGGCGCAGCTCCACCGCCTCCGCCCCGGTCAGAGCGGCGGCAAAGGTGCTGTCCGCAGCATCGAACACGTGGTGGCCTTCGTCGAACACGATCCGGGTCGGGCGTTGCCCGGCATCCCGGCCACGCGCGGAATTGATCATCACCAGCGCGTGGTTGGCAATCACCAGGTCTGCCTGCGCACTGGCGCGCGAGGCGCGTTCGATGAAGCATTTGCGGTAATGCGGGCACCCGGCATAGACGCATTCGCCGCGCTGATCGGTCAGGGACTTGATCGCCCGGTTGCGGAACAGGGTGCCCAGCCAGCCGGGCAGGTCCCCGCCGATCATGTCCCCATCTTGCGAATAGGCGGCCCAGCGGGCGACCAGTTGCGCCAGCACCGCCATCCGCCCGCCAAAGCCGCCTTGCAGCGCGTCTTCGAGGTTGAGCAGGCAGAGGTAATTCTCACGCCCTTTGCGCACCACCACCGGCTGACTGCCATCAGGGCGCACGGCGGGCCATGCGCGGCGGCTTTCGCGGCGCAACTGGCGCTGGAGGTTCTTGGTATAGGTGGATACCCATACGGTGCCGCCGGACCGTTCCGCCCAGAGCGATGCGGGCGCCAGATAGCCAAGCGTCTTGCCGATCCCGGTGCCGGCCTGGGCCAGCAAAAGGTGCGGCACCGCCCGCGCCGGGCGGGGGGCGAAGACGCGGCCAGCCGCCTGCGAATAGTCCCGCTGCCCTTGGCGCTGTTCCGCGCCTTCGCCCGTCAGGCGGGCAAGGCGGGCTTCCACTTCAGCTTCTTCGATCAGGACATTGCCGGGTTGGGGCCGCTCTGGCGCTTCTTCCCATTCGGGTAGCCGCGAAAAGAGCCACTTTTCCGCCTGCTGCGGCTGGCGGATATGCGGGACGAGCACTTGTGCCCAGGGCCAGCGCAATCGCGCGAGCGATTGCAGCGCGCTCCATGCACCTTCGCGTTCGGCCCATTGATCGGACTGGCACAGGTCCAGCAGTGCGCCGGCGGCCTGTTGCAGCAGCAGCGGCACGGCATCGTCGCCCGCGGGTTCTTCCAGGCCCAGAGCATGGGCCAGCCCCTTGGGCGTAGGCACCACGAAACGGGCAGGGTGGATGAAGGCGAACAGTTCCAGCAGGTCCAGCCCTGAAAGGTCCGGATAGCCGAGGCGGCTGGCCACCAGTGGCGCGTTGAGCAGCAGCAGCGGAGTGTCGGCAGCCGCGACAATCGCTTCTCCTTTACCTGCCGCGCGGGTCCCTTGCGGACCGCGCAGCCAGGTGCCGGAATGACTCGCATGAAGCGCCGGGAGGGAGAGGGCGGGCATGGCCGCGCGACCATGTGCAGGGCGGAACGGAAAGTAAACGCCGACGGGCCAGCGTAATGGGGAAATCATGCGCCGGAACCCATTGGCCACTTTCAGCCCGTCGCACCAAGCGGGCGACCAGTCGCGAATGCAAAAGTTCCCGATCAAGCAATTTCAATAACTTGGCCGGAATCTGAACGGGAGATTTAGGAACCGGTGCCTTGCGCGGCAGGTTTTGGGGGCATGACACAGAGCCTTTCAAACCTTCGCACCGCCTCCACCGCGATTGCCGCGGTGCTGGCGCTTTCTTCCACCGCTGCATTCGCGCAGGACGCCGCCCCGGTGATCGTGCTGCCCGAAGTCAGCGCGGCTCCGGCTCCGGCTGCTGACCCTGCTCCGGTCGACATTGCCGCACCTGCCAGCGTTTCCACGCCCGTGGTCCAGGCTGTTCCCGTACCGGCTGAGCCGGTCGTCGCCCCGCAGGCCGCGCCCGCCACTACGAGAGCGGCGACTCCTGCCCGGACCAGCGCCGTAGCACCAACCCGCCCGGTTGTGGTACGCCCTGTCGCCAGCCCGGTTGCGGCCAGCCCGGAGCCGGCCCCGGTAATTGCCGCGGCTCCCGTAATTGCGACTGCTCCGATCGAAGCTGCGCCTGCACCGCTGCCTGCTGCCGAACCGGTCACTGTGGCGGACAATGATCCCTCGCTGGCTGGTCCGCTCCTTGGCGGTGCCGCCGTCCTGGGGCTGGGCCTGCTTGGTTTTGCCGCGATGCGTCGTCGCAAGGTGGGCGGTCCGGATGAGGGCGTGGCTGTGATTGAAAAGCCTCGCGTTGTCCCTGCGGCAGACCCGGCGATTGCCGCTGTGGCCGCCGTGCCTCATCAGTCGACCACCCCGGTCCAACCGATCCGCAGCGATTTCGCTTATGACCGGACGCCGCCGCTCAACTCGTCGGGCGGGGC
>JBARAF010000008.1:0-8268 GCA_049791695.1 Croceibacterium sp. | reverse complement strand
GCCTTGGCGCCAACCGCAACCTCGTGCTGCTCGACGGTCGCCGTGCGACCCCGTCGAACGCCGCCGGCATTGTTGACATCAACACCATTCCTTCGGCCGCGGTTGAACGCGTTGAAATCATCTCCGGCGGTGCTTCGGCCACCTACGGTGCTGACGCAGTCGCCGGTGTGACCAACTTCATCCTGAAGAAGAACTTCCAGGGCCTGGAACTGGACGGCCAGATGGGCATGACCCAGGAAGGCGACGGTTTCGAATACCAGCTGTCGGGCATCATGGGTTCTGACTTTGACGACGGCCGCGGCAACGTGTCCATCGCCATGTCGCTGAACACCCGCGAAGCGAACTATCAGCGCGATCGTTCCTGGTACCAGGACCTGTGGGCTGATCCCAACATCAGCACCAACCGCTTCTTCCCGCTCTATGCGGGTGTCGCGCTCGGCTACTTCAACAAGCCGAATGACGCGGTGTTCAAGACCCTGTTCCCCGGATCGACCGATCTCGGCATCGGCGGTTTCGCCTCGCCTCAGCCCGGCTCGACCAACGGCCAGCCGTTGCCGAACACGATCTACAGCGGACTCGGCGGCGCACTTGCGGGCACCCAGGGCTTCTCGATCTACGCCAACCCGGGCACCGGCAAGCTGTTCACCACCGGCCGCAACCAACAGGGCGGCATCAGCCAGTTCCAGGGCCAGCTGCTGCAAGGCGATCTGGCGGTCATGCGGGCGAACAACCAGCTGACCTTCGTTGACACCACTCCGTTCCTGATCCTGCCGCTGACGCGCTACAACATGTTCATGCGCGGCAACTACGAAATCAACGACTGGGTGGGCGTGTTCGCACAGGGCCTGTACAGCAGCACCAAGACCCGTACCACCCAGCAGGGCGGCGCGATCACAGGCGGCTGGGACGTCTTCGTTCCTTACGGCACCGGCGTTTACACCGGCAGCGCCAACCCCAGCACTGCTTACGGCAGCGAAGGCAACCTGAGCTCGGTCATCCTCAACGGCATGACCTTCGGCGCCGGTTCCTACGTCGATGGCACCCCGGGTGACCTGACGGATAACCCGACGAACCCGGCCTTCGCAGCCCAGTATGGCAGCCAGTTCTCCTGCGCCCTTGCTACGACTGGTGGTTGCACCAACAACCAGCTGTTCGGGCAGTTCCTGCCGGCTGACCTGCAGACCCTGCTCAACAGCCGCGCCAATCCGAACGCGCGTGTTGAACTGAACTACGGGTTCCCGGAAAACCGTTCTGTCACCAACGAAGTCACCACCATCAATCTGCTGGCTGGCCTCGAAGGCAAGGTTCCGGGCACCGACTGGACCTGGGAAGCTTTCGTCAACCACGGTTCAACGTCGACCTACACCCGCCAGACCGGCACGTTCTCGCTGACCCGCCTGCGTACCCTGCTGACCTCCCCGGGCTTCGGCCTTGGCTTCAAGCAGAACAGCAACGTGGCCAGCGCCCGTCCGGCGTTCGGTGCCAACTTCGCGACCTGCACCGGTGGGATGAACATCTTCACCAAGTCGTGGGCCGAGATTTCGGAAGACTGCAAGCAGGCGATCCGGGCTGACCTGAAGAACAACCAGCGCGTTTCGCAGACCATCGTGGAAGCCAACGCCCAGGGTTCGCTCTTCGCGCTGCCCGCCGGCGATCTGCAGGCGGCCATCGGTGCCAGCTATCGTGAAGTGAACTACCAGTTCATCAACGATACCATCACCGGCCAGGGCACCTCGTTCCTCGACCAGGTTGTGGGCATCTATCCCAGCAGCGACTCGTTCGGTTCGTACAATGTGCACGAAGCTTACGGCGAACTGCTGATCCCGCTGCTCAAGGACATTCCGGCTATCCAGTCGCTGTCCCTGGAAATCGGCGGCCGTATGTCGGACTACAACACCACCGGCACCAGCTACACCTACAAGATCCTGGGTGACTGGGAAGTGACCGACTGGCTGCGTGTCCGTGGCGGTTACAACCGGGCTGAACGTTCGCCGAACATCGCCGAACTGTTCCAGTCCTCGTCGCAGATCTTCGGGTTCAGCTCGCTTGGCGATCTGTGCTCTGAACGCAGCACCTACCGTATCTCCGCCAATGGTACGGCGGGCGGTAACACGGCTGCGGCAGCTGCCAACGTCAAGGCAGTCTGCTCGGCGGTCATGGATCGTACGGGCGGCGCCGGAACCGGCACGGCCTACTACGCTCGCGTACCGTCGGCACAGCCGGCTCCGGGCGGTGGTTTCGCCTGGACCAATGCCAAGGGTAACCCGAACCTGAAACCGGAAGTGGCCGACACCTGGACCGCTGGTATCGTCGTTCAGTCGCCGTTCCAGACCGACCTGTTGCGCCGCCTGCGCTTCTCGGTTGACTGGTACAGCATCAAGCTGAAGGACGCGATCGGCCTGCAGAGCGCCGGCATTGCCCTGCAGCAGTGTCTGGACCCGTACTGGAACACGGCAGCAGCCACTGCCTCGTCCAGTGCAGCAGCAGCAACCGCTGCAGCAGCCAATCCGTTCTGCGCCGGTATCCGTTACGACCCGGCTCCGGGTCTTGGTGCAGCGAACTTCGACGTCACCTACAACAACAACGGTGTCGTCGATATCAAGGGCCTCGACTTCCAGGCTGACTGGGCTGCCGACATTGGCCCGGGCACCTTCTCGTTCAACGTGCTCGTGAACTACTACCTGAACTACAAGTCGACCGAACTGGCGAACAACCCGATCGTCGACTACGTGGGGACCCTGGGCACTTCGCAGAACGCCCTCAACCCGGGTGCTTACGAATACCGCGTGCTGACCACCCTGGGCTACAATGTCGGCCCGGCACGGATCAGCCTGCAGTGACAGCACCTGCCGTCTGTTGAACAGGAAGCGGCCGCCGTCGCTCCGACCCCGTTCACGGGTTACGGCGCCTACAACCTGTTCAACCTGCGGACCAGCTACCAGCTGTCCGACGACGTGGGCCTGCGCTTCGGTGTGGACAACCTGTTCAACAAGGCCCCGCCGATTGGTAACGTCAACACGACTGCGAACCTTTCTCTCGGCCAGCTGCCGGGTGGCGCGTTCAACAGCTCGTTCTATGACACCAACGGCCGTCGCTTCTACCTGGGTGCGAACATCAAGTTCTGATCCCTTAGCGACAGCTAAAGACTGGGCCTCCCGTTCGCGGGGGGCCCTTTTTTTGTGTCCTCAACAGACTGGACAAGACCCCTGCCCCGGCCCAATCTCGCGCCAAGAAGTTTGGGGAACAGCATGACCAGGATCGTTCGCATCCACCGCCTTGGCGGGCCGGAAGTCCTTGAAATCGAAGATATCGACCTCGGCCAACCGGGCGCTGGTGAAGTGCGGATCAAGGTCCATGCCGTCGGCCTGAACCGGGCGGAAGCGATGTACCGTTCCGGCCGCTATCCGCAGCAGCCACAACTGCCCAGCCTGATCGGATACGAAGGCACCGGCACCGTGCTGGCGCTGGGCGAAGGCGTTACCGAATACCAGGTCGGCGACCGCGTTTGCGTGCTGCCGATGATCCACCAGGGCCATTACGGCATCTGGGGGGAGGAGGCGATTGTCCCCACCCGCATCCTGCTGCCCGCGCCTGCAGGGTTGAGCGATGCCGAAGCTGCGTCGATCTGGATGCAGTTCATGACGGCTTACGGCATCATCGAAGTCGGCCAGATCGGCATTGGCGATGCGGTGATCATCCGCGCGGCTTCTTCCAGCGTCGGCATTGCCGCGATCCAGCTGGCCAACTGGGCCGGGGCCATTTCCATCGCCTGCACCCGCACGCACGACAAGGCCGAGGCACTGCTGGCGCAAGGGGCCCAGCACGTCGTCGCCACGGAAGAAGAAGACCTGGTCGAACGGGTGATGGAAATCACCCACGGCAAGGGTGCGAAATGCGCGTTCGATCCGGTTGGCGGGCCTTACGTCGATACCCTCGCCCGCAGCCTGGCCGAGCGCGGGGTGCTGATGATTTATGGTGGCCTGTCGGAACAGCCGACCCCCTATGCCCACTGGCCTTGCGCCTTCAAGGGCCTGTCGATGCGCGGCTGGGTGGCGAGCGAAATCTGGAACCATCCGGAACGGTACAAGCTGGCGCGGGAACGGATTGTCCGGGGGCTGGAAGATGGCCACCTCAAGCCGGTAATTTCAAAACAATTCAATGGGCTGGAAAGCCTTGTTGAGGCCAATGCCTATCTCGAATCGAACCAGCAGATCGGCAAGGTCGTGGTCAGCTTCTGATAACCCTGGGAGGGGATACCTATGCGTAAGTGGATTTTCGCTTTGCCACTGCTGTGCGCTGGCGGGGCATCGGTGGCGCAGGCGCCGCAACAAGGCGGCGATGCCGCGCGCTGCGCCGCAATGGCGCAAGTGCACCTGCGGGACGGCGTGCTGATCGACAAGGCGGAACTGGTGCCGGCCGGGCCGGCCCGCCCGGGCAATCAGCGGCAGGGTATTGAACCGCTGCCGCCCCTTCCCGCCCATTGCAAGGTGACCGGGAGGATTGACCCGCACAAGGGCGCGGATGGCACCGACTATGCCATCGGGTTTGAACTGGCCCTGCCCCTGGACTGGAACGGGCGTTTCCTGCTGCAGGGCGGAGGCGGCCTGAACGGTTCGGTCCGCCCGGCCATTGGCCCGGTTGCCGCCGCCGACCGGCCAGCACTGGCCCGCGGGTTTGCCGTGATCAGCCACGACAGCGGCCATAAGGGCGCCGGGTTCGGAAACGAGTTCATGGCTGACCAGCGGGCCGCGCTGGACTTTGCCGAAAGCTCTGTCCGCGTGGTAACCGTGGCTGGTAAGGCCCTGACAGAACTCTATTATTCCAAGCCGATTGGCCGCAGCTATTTTTCCGGTTGTTCGACTGGTGGGCGTGAGGGGATGCTGGCAGCGCAGCGGTATCCGGAATTGTTCGACGGGATTATCGTCGGCGCCCCGGCCATGCGCACCGGCCATTCCAACTTGGCGATCGAATATTCCAACGTGCAGTTCAACCAGATTGCCCCGCGCGATTCCGCCGGGCTGCCGCTGGTGGAACGGATCTTCTCCACCGACGATCGCAAGGTGCTGCTCGGCGGCCTGTTGAAGCAGTGCGACGGGCTGGATGGCCGGGCTGACGGCATGATCATGAACGTCGGCCAATGCCACTTCCGGCCGGCCGAACTGCAATGCAAGGCGGGCCAGAGCGCAGGCTGCCTGACCGGCGTGCAAGTCGGTGCGCTGGAGCGGGCCTTTACCGGGCCGAAAACTGCAGCGGGCTATCCCGCCTATGTCCCGGTGCCGTGGGATACGGGCATTGTAGCCATGGATCCCGGTGCCCTGCCAGGATACCTGCCCACTGGTGCACCAGGCGTGTTCGGCCCGGCCAGCCGTGCGCTGACCATCGATCTGGATGCGCGGCTGCTGGACCTGGCGATGGACGCGCCGCAGCGGCTGACCGACACCAACGTCTGGACAGACCTCGACACCTTCCTCGGCAAGGGCAGCAAGATATTGTTTTTTCACGGGGTCAGCGACCCGTGGTTCTCCGCCTGGGACAGCTGGGACTGGTATCAGCGAGCCAGCAAGACCAACGGCGCCAGCTTCACAGACGCCAGCCGTTACTACATGGTCGCGGGCATGGGCCATTGCCGGGGCGGCAACGCTTTCGACCAGTTCGACCTGCTCGATCCGCTGGTTGCCTGGGTGGAACAGGGCAAGGCCCCGGACCGCCCCCTGGCCAGCCGTGCCGATGGCAGCGAAAGCCGCCCGCTGTGTCCGCACCCGTCCTATGCCCATTATGACGGTGGCGATCCGGCCAAGCCGGCGAGCTATTCCTGCCGCCAGCCCGCCTGAGCGTTACATGAAATTGCGTGTGTGAAGTCCGGACAGCGCCTCCGCCTCGTCAGCAGCGAAGCCCAGCTTCGTCAGGCTGGCGCGGCGGGCGCTGTCCATGTCAGCCTGCAGGTGCATGACCGCCGCATGGCCCCGGCCAATCTGCGCGGGTGAAAAGCCCCCGGCAGCAATCACCGTCAAAGCTTCAAACACGCGGGCATTGAGCCCGGCGGTCTGCGCCAGTTCATCATGGCGGCGGTGCATGGCGGCGGCCAGGCGCGGCAGCAGGGCCGAATCTTCGGCGGCATGACGTCGCAAATGGGCGAGGCCGAATGCGACATGGCGCGCTTCGTCCTGCGCAGCCAGGCGGCAAACAGCGCGCGTCACCGGATCGGGCCCCAGCCGGGCCAGGAAATCGAGCAGGACGAGGAAGCTCCCCTCTCCCATCACGCTGAGCGTGAAGCTGGCCAGGGCAAAGTCAGGTTCATCCACCAGCGTTTTCAGCGATGCCTGCCCGCCGGTGGTGGAAATGCCCAATGCCGGGCGGTGCAACAGCGCGCGGCGGGTGAACACCTCGATATGCCGGGCCTCCTCGGCCGCCTGCATCGCCAGCAGTTGCATCACTTCGCGAAAATGCGGGTGCAGCCGGGCGAGGAACCGGGCCGGGACCAGCAGCGCGGCGGTCTCGTTTTCGATCAGGTACGTCATTACCTGCACGACCGCGTCCTCGATATCTTCATCATGTTCGACCGGCGCCGTCCAGTCGATCGCACTTTCCGGGTCCCACTGCATCGCGCAGGCGCGGGCATAGAGGCGCGCGGCATCGTCAGCCCAGAGCTCTGCCTTAGCGATCAGGCTGAAATCAAAGTCCGGCCCGCCGCGTTCCACCTGCGCCCCGCGCCCGGCCAGGCCCCAGTGCTGCGGCGGGTGGTCGGCCACGCCAGCAAGCGATGCGCCGCCGGCCTGTTCCAGCGGCATGACTTCGAACCGGTCCGTGCGGATCACTGCGCCGTCCTGCCAGCCGAGGCCCGATTGGCGGGCCCAGGCGCGCAGGTGCAGCGCCAGTTCCGGGTGGGTGCCGCGCACGGCAACGCCTTCCCCCACTGCCACCCGGCGCAAGGCCCGGCGCAGCAGCAGATCGCCGCCGAGGTCGATCCCCAGCCCGGCAAGATCGACCTCGATCATCCTTGCAGGAACCGGTCGAGGTAATCGGTCCGGTCCACTGCCCGGTTCAGCGCGTCATAGCCGCTGGTGCGGCCGGGCAGCCATTTGGTCAGCCCTTCCATTTCCAGCAGCGGACGCACGGCGGGATCGGCAAAGGACATGGCTATCAACAAGTCCACGAACCGGGCAACCAGATCGTCCGGCGCACCGTCCAGCACGGTGAAATTGCAGTGATCGAACGGAGCGGTTTCGGCCAGCACACGGCTTTGCGCCGTCGGCAGTGTGCCTTCGCGGGCAAACAGCAGGCGGTTGGCGTCAAGCATGCAGCAGGCATCCACCGTGCCCGCCATCAGCGCCCGTGCGGCATCACGCTCCCCGCCGATGTGATCGCCATGCAGGCCAAGACCGATGTTGAACGGGATCGCTTCGAAATCGACGCCTGGCGCCAGCCCCGCCTCCGCCAGCATTTGCAGCGGGATCAGCGTTGCCTGCGGGCTGTCCGTGGCGCCCACGGCCACGCGCCGCCCGCGCAAGGCTACCAGATCGGTAATGCCGCTGTCCTGGCGCGCCACGACCACGCTGGTCAGGTCCCGGTCAGTATCGCGCATCGCCACAGCCCGTGCCCGGCGGTTGTCCTGCACGGCCAGCCGTTCCGCCTCGATCCAGGCGAGCGGGCTGTTCCACGCGATATGGCAATGCCCGGCAAAGTGCCCGCGCACCTGCGCTTCATAATTGGAATAGAGCACGTAATCGAAATCGAACCCCTGCCCCGCGAAGAAATCGCGAAAGCCGTTCCAGATCGTCACCACCTTGGGATCGTAGGCGACTGCGCCCAACACCAGGGTCTTGTTCATGGCCGCATCTCCTCAGGCGAACAGGTCGATGCCGCACAGGGCGCGGCCGATGAAATCGTAGAGCTGGTCTGTGGTCGGGGCCATAACGGTGTTGGCGCGGGCATCGCGGAAATGCCGTTCCACCCCTGCTTCCTTGCGAAAGGCCGCGCCGCCGCACACGCGCATGGCGAGATCGGTAATCTCGGTCGCCGCCTCGCCCGCCGCGGCCTTGATTTCCAGCACGCGGAGCATGGTCTGGTCGCCCGGCTGTTCCAGCGCGGCCAGCGTCTGGTCCAGCAGCGCCGCCACCAGATCCGCCTTCAGCTGCATCTGCGCGATATAAGCGCGGGCAGTCGGGTATCCGCTGATCGACTGGTCCAGATGCTGGAACCGGGTGGCGGTGGCGTGGGCGATGGTGCCGGCAATCGCCCCGCGCGCCATGCCCAGAGCCGCAGAGGCGT
>JBARAF010000007.1:0-4934 GCA_049791695.1 Croceibacterium sp. | reverse complement strand
GGCACAATCAACCTGACGGGCAGTTCTTCTGCCAACACCATCGTCGGCAACAATGGCGCCAACTGGATCGATGGCAAGCTGGGGGCCGATTTGCTGGTCGGCGCAGGCGGGGCGGACGTGTTCGCTTTCACTTCGGCGCTGGGCCAGGGGGTGGACCGGATTGAGGATTTCACCACCGGCACTGACAAGATCGCGCTGGAAGACGCGGTGTTCGTCAATCTGGGTCTGGGCGCCTTCCGCATCGGCGCCAATGCGCAGGATTCGGACGACAGGGTAATCTACGATTCCACCACCGGGGCTCTCTATTTCGATGCCGATGGCAACGGAAGTGCGGCGATGGTGCAGTTTGCCCAGTTGACCGCCGGTCTGGCACTGACCGGTTCGGACTTCATGGTAATCTGACGGGCGGCCCAAGGAACGGTGCGGTGCCCCTCAGGGCACCAGCACCGTATCCTTCGCTTCCGGCAGCGTTTCGGGATAGTCCAGCGTGTAGTGCAGGCCGCGACTTTCGTGGCGCTTCAGGGCGCTCTGCACGATCAGGTCCGCGCATTGCAGCAGGTTGCGCAGTTCGATCAGGTCGGTGCTGACGCGGAAGTGGCCGTAATAGTCGTCGATTTCGTCATGCAGCAGCTTGATCCGGTGGGCGGCGCGTTCCAGCCGCTTGGTGGTGCGGACAATGCCGACGTAATTCCACATGAAGCGGCGGATTTCGGTCCAGTTCTGCTTGATGACCACTTCTTCGTCCGCTTCGGTCACGCGGCTTTCGTCCCATTCGCGCACCGGCGGCGGGGCGTCGAAGCTGTCCCACCGGGCGATGATGTCACGCGCCGCAGCTTCACCAAAGACGAAACATTCCAGCAGGGAATTTGACGCCAGGCGATTGGCGCCGTGCAGCCCGCTTTCCGTGCATTCCCCCGCGGCATAGAGGCCCGGAAGGTCCGTCCGGCCAGCAAGGTCGATCAGCACCCCGCCGCAGGTGTAATGCTGCGCCGGGACCACCGGGATCGGTTGCACCGTCATGTCGATACCCAGGCCGAGCAACTTTTCATGGATGTTGGGGAAGTGTTCCTTCACGAATTCAGCCGGCATGTGGCTGATATCCAGATGGACGTAATCGAGCCCGAACCGCTTGATCTCGCTGTCGATCGCCCGGGCCACCACGTCGCGCGGGGCCAGTTCCATCCGCTTGGGATCATAGAATTCCATGAACCGCTTGCCGGTGCGGGGGTTGATCAGCCGCCCGCCTTCTCCGCGCACCGCCTCGGTAATCAGGAAGTTCTTGACCTCCAGATTGTACAGGCAGGTCGGGTGGAACTGCATCATTTCCATGTTGGACACGCGCGCGCCGGCGCGCCAGGCCATCGCAATGCCGTCGCCCGTCGCCCCGCGTGGTGCGGTGCTGAACTGATAGACCCGGCCCGCCCCGCCGCTGGCGAGGATGGTGGCGCGGGCGGTGTAGGCTTCCACCTCCCCCGTCGCGGCGTTGAGGGCATAGGCCCCCCAGATCCGGCCCGAGCCGGAATAGCGCAGCTCGTGCCGCCCTGTGATCAGGTCCACGCAGGTGCGGTCCGCCAGCAAGGTGACGTTGGGGTGTTCTTCCGCCGCTTTCAGCAGCGCGGCCTGCACCGCCCAGCCGGTGGCATCGGCCACGTGGACGATCCGGCGGTGCGAATGACCGCCTTCGCGGGTCAGGTGCAGGTTGGGCCCCTCGGTGTTGAACGGCACCCCCAGCTTGACCAGCTGTTCAATCGCATGGGGCGCGCGTTCGATTACGAATTCCACGGTTTCGCGCCGGTTCAGCCCCGCACCCGCCACCATCGTATCTTCGATATGTTCGGCAAAGGTATCGCCCGCATCCAGCACGGCGGCGATCCCGCCTTGCGCCCAGGCAGTGGAGCCACTGGTCAGCGGCCCCTTGGCCAGCACCAGCACGCGGCAATGTTCCGCCAGCGACAGCGCCGCAGTCAGCCCGGCCGCGCCGGAACCGATGATGAGAACGTCGTGCGGCGCGATGCTGTCAGTCATCCAGCCGTCATAAGCCGCACGGGGCCAAGGGCAAGCAGCTGTTAACCCGCGGTCCGGTCAGGCTGCCTGCGTGGTCAGCTTCACGAACACGTCTTCCAGGTCCGCCTCGCGCGTGGTGACATCCTCGATCGCGAAGCCCTGGGCCTGGACCAGCGCCAGCACCTGGCCGGCCGTGGTCGCATCCTTGTTGTAGGTGATTTCTACCGAGCGTTCGCCGGTCTTTTCACTTTTCAGGAATGCCGGATCGGCCAGCGGTGCGGCCACGTCGCGGTCCAGCGTGACGGCGACGATCTTTTCACGGGTCATGTCCACCAGTTCGCGGGTCGGCTTGTTGGCGATCAGTTCCCCGTGGTTGATGATCGCGATCCGGTCACACAGTTCCTCGGCTTCTTCCAGGTAATGGGTGGTCAGGACCACCGTCACCCCTTCGGAATTCAGTTCGCTGACCAGTTCCCACAGCTGCCGCCGCAGTTCCACATCGACCCCGGCGGTCGGTTCGTCCAGCACCAGCACCGGCGGGGAATGGACCATCGCCTTGGCAATCAGCAGCCGCCGCTTCATCCCGCCCGACAGCGAGCGGGAATAGGCATCGCGCTTGTCCGAAAGGTGGACCGCGCGCAGCAATTCCTCGCTGCGGCGCAGGGCCTTGGCCACGCCGTACATCCCGCTCTGGTTTTCCAGCACTTCGAACGGGGTGAAGAACGGATCGAAGACGATCTCCTGCGGCACGATGCCGATGGAAAGCTTGGCATTGCGGTGATCCCGATCAATGTCGTGGCCCCAGATATTCACCGTGCCGCTGGTCTTGTTGACCAACCCGGCCAGAATGTTGATCAGGGTGGACTTGCCCGCGCCGTTGGGGCCGAGCAGGCCGAAGATGCCCCCTTCCGGCACGTCGAAGCTGACGCCTTTCAGCGCCACCTTGGGCGGCGCGTCACCTTGCGCCGCATATTGCTTCACCAGGTCGCGGATTTCGATTGCTGCTTCGGCCATGCGGGCCATTTGGCCCTTGTGCCGCCTTGCGTAAAGCCCCGCGGTGGGACCGCTTACGGGATTGCGGGCCGCGGGCCGAAGCGTTAGGGGCTGGGGCCGATGGCACAGGCACCCGAATCCGCTCCCGAAACCACTCTGGTCGAAACCCACCGCGTCTGGTGCGATGGCGCCGGGCAAATTCGCGACGGCGCCGGATACAGCGCGGCCGCGCTGGGCCATCCGCGCGTCTATCTGGAAATCGACGAAGAAGGCTTTGTCGATTGCGGTTATTGCGACCGGCGCTTTGTCCTGAAGGGCGGCCCGGCGGAAACGTCCGATACCGGCGCCTGAAGCGCGCCTGCGGCATTGCACGTGGCTTGCACAGTCAGCCCGCATTCAGCACAATGACAGCATGATCCATCCCGACAAGGGAGAATGAACCATGCACAAGCTTGCCGCTCTGTTCGCCGCTGCCGCCGCACTTGCGAGTGTCGCCACTGTCGCATCTGCCAAGGGCCCGACCACAGCCGAACGCAATGAGGCGCGCCTGGCCACGATGCTGGACGGCCGCACTGCCGGTGAACCGCGCCACTGCATTTCTGCCATGGACAGCAATAAGCTGGAAGTGATCGAATATGTCGGCATGGTCTATGACGCAGGGGACACCATCTATGTCGCCCGCGCCCACAACCCGCGTATGCTCGGTTCTTCCGAAACCCCGATCGTGCAGCGCACCGGCAGCACCCTGTGCACCAGCGACGTAACCCGCACTTTCGACCAGCATAGCGGGATGACCGGCGTGGTCTTCCTCGACGATTTCGTGCCTTACACCAAGCAGGGCTGACCCGCACCTTGGCCGCCCCGCAGCGCCGCTGGGCGGCCGAATTGCTCCATTTCTGGTTTCATGGCCTGACCGCACGCCAACGCTTTGCGGTGAACCCGGCGGTGGATGCGCAATTACGCCGCCGGTTTGAACGGGATTTGCGCGCCTTGGGCACCCGGCCCGTGGCGGATTTCCTGGCCGGGCCACTGGACGTGCTGGCGGCCGTGATCCTGTTCGACCAGCTTCCGCGCAACCTGTACCGGGGCACCCCTCGCGCCTTTGCCACCGATGCCAAGGCGCGCCAGTTGGCCAAGGCCGCGCTGGCGCAGGGGCTGGACGGGTCGCTGAGCCCTGAACAGCGCCAGTTCCTGGCCATGCCGCTGATGCACAGCGAAAGCCGCGCGGACCAGCTGCTGGCCCTGCGCATCTATGCCCCGCTTGGCCTGCGGCATGGCTGGCCCTTTGCCCGCGCCCATGCACAAATGATCGCCCGGTTTGGCCGTTTCCCCCACCGCAATCCGGTGCTGGGGCGCACCAGCACGGCGGCAGAACTGCGCGCAGTGGCGGCCGGCAACCACTGGTAATTGCCAAGGCGGGGCATTCGCGTAAGCTCGTCCCATCGGCCCGGCAGAGGCCAATTTGGGGAGAGGATTTCCATGCGCCTGTTGACGCGCAATGCGGTCTGGCTGCTGCGGCTGGGATTTGGCGCCTGGCTGGTTCCGGCCGGGCTCAACCATTTCATCGGCCTGTTCCCGCAGCCGCCGGGCAACCAGGTGCTGAGCCAGGAAGTGCTGGCCGCGCTGATTGCCAGCGGGCTGTTTTCGCTGGTCAAGGCGGTGGAACTGGCCGCCGGGCTGGCGCTGGTGTTCGGCCGCTGGGTGCCACTGGCGCTGGCGATGCTGTTGCCGGTCAGCTTCAACGTCTGGTTCTGGGATGTGCAGTTGCAGGGGTGGACGTCCGTTTCCGCCTGGTACGGCTGGGCCGTGCTGGGGGCCAATGTGCTGCTGTGCCTGGCCTGGTGGCCCAGTTACCGCACAATGCTGACCCACAGCCACCCGCAGCGCCTGTCCGCCGCGCGGCTGCTGCTGGGGGTGCTGGCGGTGGCGGGCGGGGC
>JBARAF010000006.1:0-1567 GCA_049791695.1 Croceibacterium sp. | reverse complement strand
ATCTCGGTGAGGCGCGCGCGGAGCGACGATCCCGCTTTCAGCCATTCGTGCAGCGTTTCCGGCCGATGGAAGGCGAAGACGCGACGGGAGCGGTGCAGCGGGTCAACTCGGTCCGAAAACAGGGTCTCGGTGCCTGATCCTTGATAATCGAAGCGGAGCGGCTCGCTCCACCGGGCCAGCGCCTGTTGCTGCTGTGGTTGATACCCGCGGGCCTGTTCGGTGACGCCCGACAGCGTCGTCCCCGCCGGTTTCGCCTCGATCACGCCGCACGCCTTACCCGCGACGATCAGAAGATAGTCGCACGGCCCGGTCGCCAAGGGAAACTCACGAACCGCCACGCCCAGCGAGGCGGTGCGGTTCATGTCGGCTCGATCCTGCACGACCCATCCCGCTGCCGCGAGCTGCCCGTCGATGACCTCACGGGCCCGCGCTTCAGGAGTTGTGTTCACGAGTGCCTTATCGCCACAGTCGCTCAGCCGAGCAAGGCTCGTCTGTCCGCTCCTAGACGTCTGTCCGCTCCTAGAAATGCCAAGATTCGCCGCCCGAGTTTGATTCGCGTTGCCGATCATCCGCTTCGCGCAGCCCGATCGGCAGCTTCCGTCCGGATTGCACATTCACCTTAGCTGATATGAACGACCGGCTCTGGTCGGGAGCAGCCGGCGACTTGTGGGACGAAGCCGTCGTTCCTATCTGGATCGCTAACCGTCGATTTTCGACAAGAGCCGACATTCTCAAACTTGGCCGTCCGCATTTCAGGACGTCATGATCAACCTGATGAAACGAGAGTAAAAGTCATTGGCGCATTCCGTCACAAGCATGGCGACGACTGCCACTGCTTAAGGACGTAGGTCGTCATAGAACCCCTTCAACGGGCCGATCCCGGGTCCGCTGAATGGAGACGCAAAATGAACAACCTCATCAAAGACGCCCGCGCGATCCCGGTGAACGAGCCGCGGCCGACCGTTTCCTACAGTGTTGTTACCTTGACGGACCCGCGACGCCCCGTGCCGATCGAGGTGCGGGTCACGGCTCCGATTGGCGGCGGAAAGCTTCCGGTCGTGCTGCTGTCGCACGGCCATGGACCCTCGCTCTATATTCCCTCCAAGGATGGCTACGGCCCGCTGGTCGAATTTTACGCCGGCCATGGCTTTATCGTGATCCAGCCCACCCATCTCAATTCAAAGGTCGGCGGACTGCCCGCCGATGCCGCCGGAGGCCCGCTGTTCTGGCGCTCGCGAGTTGAGGATATGTCGACGATAATTGACCAGCTCGACGCCATCGAAGCGGCGATGCCGCCGATCGCGGGGCGGATCGACAAAGACCGGATTGCGGTCGTGGGCCATTCGCTCGGTGGTCAGACCGCAGGGCTGCTACTCGGCGCCCGCCTAACCGACCCCAAGGATCCGGAAGCACAGGATGTCAACGTGATCGATCGCCGGATCAAGGCGGGCATCATGCTGACTGCTCCCGGCAATGGCGGGGCTTCGCTCAGCGAAATGGCCGCGGACCGCTATTCCTTCTTCAATCCCGACTTCTCGCATCTCGCGACCCCCACACTCGTGGTGAT
>JBARAF010000005.1:0-3530 GCA_049791695.1 Croceibacterium sp. | reverse complement strand
CGAGGTGCCGCGCAGCCGGTCGAGCGCCTTGCGCAATTCAGCGCGGGCGCTTTCGGCGGTCAGCGGCTGGCCATTGGCCCACCCGCCTTCGCGCAGGCGGAAAATATAACTGAGCCCATCATCGGTGACGATCCAGCGGTCAGCCAGGGCCGGAACCGGCTCCCCCTTTTCATCGAGCGAGACCAGCCCCGCGCCAATCGCCCCGCGCAAATGCTGCGCCCCGGCAGACAGGCGCACCCCATCGGCCTGAAGCGCAGTGGGAGAATCGATGAACACCACGTCCAGTGGTCCGTCATCGGAGCGGCCACATGCGGCCAGCGTCATGGCCAGCGTTGTGGCCAGAACTCGGGCCAGAACTGGGGCCAGAGCTGGGCCGGTCAACAGCGGGGAAAGGGACCGCAGGGACAGCATCCGCCCAGCACTAGTCGTGCTGTGGGGCGGCAGCAACCGGGCAGGTGATCAGAGCTTGCGCAGGCGGGTGGGATCGGTCGCCGGATCGCCCGCCTGGAAGTTGCGGGTATAGCGCGGGTTTTCAAATGAAGCGGCTGGCGTTTCCGCTTGTCCGGGCGCGCGGACCAGCTTGGGATCGATTTCTTCCAGAAAGGCGATGCCGAAGCGGTTGTCCTGCTTCCAGGCCACCGAACCATCGACCCAGCCGACATTGCGCAGTTCCACCGACACCCGCGAACCGCGCGCAACTCGCACGTCGCCTTCGGCCATCATGCCGCCGGGGGACAGGTTGCGCACTTTCACCCGGTCATCACCATCGCGCCCATCCACGCGAACGCGCGCCAGCAGGAACAGGCTGTCACGGTTGACCTGGCGGGTATCGACGCTGCTCATCTGACCTCGTGAAAACCTCGGACTTTTCAGCCGTTTCCGGCGTGAGTGGGTGATGACGCACCCTGCGCCGTTCAGCCCTAACCGAAGGTAAACCCACTGGCGCGATTTGCAAACTGTCCCCCGCCGGGACAGATTTTGCGCCAGACCTTACGAAACACCTGGCCTTACGAATTAATCGTCGCGGGAAATTTTTTCGCGCCGTTCGTGGGCCTGCTGCGCTTCCACGGACATGGTGGCGATCGGCCGGGCGATCAGGCGGTTGATGCCGATCGGTTCACCGGTCACTTCGCACCAGCCATATTCGCCTTCGTCGATCCGGCGCAGTGCCGCATCGATCTTGGTGATCAGCTTGCGCTGGCGATCGCGGGTGCGCAGTTCGATACCCCAGTCGGTTTCGCTGCTGGCGCGATCGTTAAGGTCCGCTTCGCGAATCGGCCCATCCTGCAAGGATTGCAGCGTCCCTTCCGAGGCGCTGAGGATCGATTTCTTCCATTCCAGCAGCAGAACCCGAAAATAGTTCAGCTGCTTCTCGGACATATATCCTTCGTCCTCGGTCGGCGCATAATCGCGGTCCAGGGCCCGCTTGGCCTTCTCAAGGATATCGATGTCGTCACCCGAAACAGACGGCATGCACGCACTCCGAATCGTTGGCCGAAATCCCGGCGCTGGCAACGCCGTTTTCGTTTACCCGCCGTCCCCACGGTTGGTTGGCGCGGCCTATAGGGGCAGGGAAAATCCGGCACAAGCAGCAACTGGGACTGCTGCGCGTACCGCGTCATCAAAGGATCACGCCCGCCTTCCCGCTCTTTATTGTTTGCGGTCACGTTAACCATTCCTTGACCGGGATCGTTAAAACATCGCCGCATGACGCCTGAACATGGGGATCAGGCATTGAGGATAACGATCATGGAATTTACCCGGATCGACGAATTTGCACTGCTCCAGCCAGCTGATGAAGCCGCGGCCGACCTGGTGGTGGCATCCTGCCTGGCAGCGGCCGCCGCTGGCGACCTGTCGGCCTGCTTTGACCTGGGGGTGGCTTTTTCCACCGGCACCCACGGTACGGCCAGTGACCTGGTGGAAGCGCACAAGTGGTTCAACCTGGCAGCCCTTGGCGGGCACGAAGAAGCCGCCGATTGCCGGGCCGACATTTCCGAAGACATGACCGCCCGCGAAATTGCCGAGGCCCAGCGCCGCGCGCGTGAATGGCTGGCACTCGAACGCCGCCGCGCCGCCTGATCGCTATCCCTTCCGGAACGGCGTCCGTTCGCCCAGCAGCAGGCTGTCCTGCGCCACGCCCTGTCGTTCCCGCGTGAGGAAATCCGCCACGGCGGCGCGAAAACCCGGGTCCGCGATCCAGTGCATCGACCGGGTTTCCACCGGTTCGTACCCCCGGGCCAGCTTGTGCCCACCCTGCGCCCCGGCTTCCACCCGCGCCAGCCCACGGGCAATCGCGGCATCGATCGCCTGATAATAGCACAGCTCGAAATGCAGGAACGGCTTGTCTACCAGGCAGCCCCAGTACCGCCCGTACAGTGCCTGTCCGCCCAGGAAATTGAGCGCGCCTGCAATCGGCAAGCCATCGGCATAGGCCAGCAGCAGCAGCACCTTGTCCGCCATCGTCTGCCCGAACAGGTCGAACGCTTCGCGCGTCAGGTATGGCGTGCCCCATTTGCGGGCCCCGGTATCCTGATAGAACAGCCAGAAGGCGTCCCAGTGTTCCGCCTTCAGGTCTGCGCCTGAAAAGGCCCGGATCTGCACCCCGTCCTGCGCCTGTTCCCGTTCCTTGCGAATCGCCTTGCGCTTGCGGCTGGCCAGTTCCCCGAGGAAGTCGTCGAACTTGGCATATCCGCGATTGGTCCAGTGGAACTGGATATCGCTGCGCGGCAACCAGCCGGCATTTTCGAACATCGCCTGCTGTCCCGGTTCCACGAATGTCGCGTGGGCGCTGGACAGGCCGTTGCGATCACACAGCGTTTCCGCCGCCCGCAACAGCACCGGGGCAAAGGCCGGATCAGACAGCAGCAGCCGCGGCCCGGTCGCCGGGGTGAAAGGGACGGATATCTGCAACTTGGGATAATAGTCCCCGCCAGCACGCTGCCAGGCATCGGCCCAGGCGTGGTCGAACACATATTCGCCCTGGCTGTGGTCTTTCAGGCAAGCGGGCATGGCCGCCAGCAGGGTGCCCTGCCCGTCCTCCAGCAGCAGCGGCGCGGGCGACCAGCCGGTGCCGGGTCCGACACTTCCGGACTGCTCCAGCGCGGTAAGGAAGGCGTGGCTGGTGAAAGGATTGTCTACGCCTGCCAGCCGGTCCCAGTCTTCCGCCGGAACCGATCCGACGGAGGGAGCGAGGCGCACAGTCAGGTCATGATCGGCCATTGTGGCGGGAACCGGGGTACCGGGCCCGCCTATGCGAGCCCGTCCCCTTCCGCGATGGGCGAATCGGCATGATCCAGGGCGCGCTGGCGCAGAGTGGCCGAATTGACCGTCCACGTAAGCACCGGCAGCCCGGTTCCCACCACAATGGCCGATCATGACCTGACTGTGCGCCTCGCTCCATCCGTCGGATCGGTTCCGGCGGAAGCCTGGGACCGGCTGGCAGGCGCAGACAATCCCTTCACCAGCCACGCCTTCCTGACTGCACTGGAGCAGTCCGGCAGTGTCGGGCCGGGCACCGGCTGGTCACC
>JBARAF010000004.1:0-2451 GCA_049791695.1 Croceibacterium sp. | reverse complement strand
ATCGAAGACGTGACCGGCCCCGGCGATGCGGGCCTGTCCAGCTTCGTCGGTGCGGAAGCGGTCGTGTCCGAACGGCCGGAACTGACCAGCGCCAAGGTAATCGTATCCGGCGGCCGCGCGCTGAAGGATGCCGAAACCTTCCAGCAACTGATCACCCCGCTGGCCGACAAGCTGGGCGCCGCCATCGGTGCCAGCCGCGCGGCGGTGGACGCAGGCTACATCTCCAACGACAGCCAGGTCGGCCAGACCGGCAAGATCGTCGCCCCGGAAGTTTACATCGCCGTCGGCATCTCCGGCGCGATCCAGCATCTGGCAGGGATGAAGGATTCCAAGGTGATCGTGGCGATCAACAAGGACCCGGACGCACCAATCTTCCAGGTCGCGGACCTGGGGCTGGTGGGTGACCTGTTCACGATCGTACCGGAACTGACTGCCAAGTTGTAAGGGGTTGCGTCGCCGCCGCAATTTGCCAAAACCTGCAAGGATGATTGCAAGGATTGGTAATATTGTGACTCGCGCCTTCCTGTCCGGCCTGTTTGCTGTGGCCCTCGTCCCCGCTGCCGTACAGGCGGCGGAGGCGCCGGTCATCACCTATGTCCCGGCGGGACCATGGACGCTCGACGCGACGGCGGAACGCTGCATGTTGATGCGCGAATTCCGCTCTGACGGTCAGCTGGTCCAGTTGCAGCTCAATTCGAACGGCAGCTTTGGTTCGTTCAATGCGCTGGTGTTCAATGCGCCGGTGCCTGACAAGCTGAAAATCGGCGAAAAGGTTCGCCTGCGCTTCGCGAACGAAGCAGAATGGCGCGAGGCCTATGCTTTGTCCGGTCCGTCGCAAGGAAAGCCGGCCATGTCGGTTTTGCTCGGCTTCCTGCCCAAGCCGGACGAAGGAGCAGAAGTGGGCGTGATGCGGCCCCGGTCACAGGATTTTGAAAAAGCGGCGACGGGGATGGCCTTCGATGTAGCCGGCAAAGTGACGCTCGATTTTCCCACCGGCCAGATGAACGCCGCGATGGATGTGATGCGCGCCTGCGTGCGCAGCTTGTACAAGGGGTGGGGTGCCGATCCGGCGGTGCAGGAGAACTTGGTGAAGGCTGCCCTGCCCGGCCCGGCGGTGCAGGAGAACCTGGTGAAGGCTGCCCTGCCCGGCCCGGCCGTTGTGCGGGGAATCGCGGCGAGCCACCCCAGCAACCGGCCGCAGGACGGGTTTTCCGTTATGGTGCCGGTGCGCGTCAATGTCAGCGCCCAGGGCCGCCCCAGCAACTGTGTGGTGCAGGATTCAACGGTAGACCCCAAATTCGCCGAGGCGCTGTGCAAGGCGATGCGCGGGACATATTCCCCGGCCATCGGCCCATCAGGTGCGGCGGTCGATTCGGTGATGCAGATGAACATCAATTTCAAAATGTTCGGCGGCTGATCACCTGCCGCAGCGTCCCCGCGCCAGCTGCGACAATTTGCTCCATTACCGGTCTTGCAGGCGGATTTGCCCCCCGATATTCATTTCCCCAATAAACCAATCGGGGGATGGGGCATGAGGAAGCTGGTGGCGGCCTGCGTAACTGCGGGCCTTGGTGTGGGCCTGATCGCGGCTCCGGTGCAGGCGCAGGACGCCGCGCCGCGGGTGTTCAACCAGGATGGGGCCTGGGCGCTCGATTATGGTGACGATTACTGCCGCCTGGCGGGCAATTTCACCAATGGCGGCGATCGCATTGCGCTGGCGATCGAGCGGATCGAGCCGGGCACTGCCATGCGTGTGGCGCTGGTCGGCAATGCGCTGAAACTGTTCCGCCGGGCGAGCGAGATCGGGCTTGCCCTCACCCCCTCCACCACTGAACGCAAGCAGCGCTATGTCGTGTCCACCGTGGGGGACGAGCAATATGTGCTTTTCGACCGGGTGACCCTGGCCGAACCCGCCGCGCCGCCCGCGCCGGGTACGCCGCCCGCCCCGTATGACCGCGCAACCGAGGCGGCGCTGGCCAAGGGGGTGACCGGCCTGCGGCTGGGCAGCGGGCTGAACGAACCGGTCGAAGTGCACACCGGCCCGCTGGGAGCGGGCATCAAGGCCCTGCAAAGCTGCGCCGACGACATGGTCAAGAGCTGGGGGCTGGACGTGGCCAGACACCAGACCCTGAGCAGGCCCGCGGCCCCCGCCGGGCCAACCGCGGGGTGGCTGCCCCAGGGCACCGTGCCGTTTGGCGATTTCAACAAGCTGGCCGGCGGGATGAACCAGCTGCGGGTGATGATCGACCAGGCGGGCAAGGCAACCGAGTGCAAAGTCCACTGGGCCAGCCTGGATGCGGCAAAGAACCAGCAGATCTGCGCCACGGTGCTGGAACGCGGCACGTTCACCCCCGCACTGGACGCCAGCGGGCAGGCGATGGCCAGTTACGTGATGCTGTCGCCGTTCTTTCTGCTGCCACCTCCGCCAGCGGGCGCTGGCAGGCGTTAGGC
>JBARAF010000003.1:0-2750 GCA_049791695.1 Croceibacterium sp. | reverse complement strand
GCGGTTGACTGCCGGACTTGCGCCCTGCGTGCGCCAGCTGAACACCGATCGCACTGTTGTTCGCATGAACGAAGTCAACCACCGCTTTCAGCGGTTCGACCTGGCTGTCCTTCCAGAGGCCCAGATCGGCCGTGCCAATCCGACCGCGTGGATCCACCGCGGTGCTCTCGGTCAGAATCAGGCCTGCGCCACCCAGCGCAAATTTTCCAAGATGAACCATGTGCCAGGGCGTTGCATGCCCGCGGTCAGCCGCGTGCTGGCACATGGGGGAAATCACGATCCGGTTGCCCAGCTCGAGTTCGCGCAGCTTCAGAGACTGAAATAGCAGGGGGGTGGTTTGTGTCATGAGAGCCAAGGTTCAAGGCGCGGGCGCCGTTGCTGCAGAAGGAGGCTTCGTACCCAGGTAGGTACCCGCCATCACGGCCAAAAATCCAACGAGATGCCATGCCGTGAGTCGTTCATCCAACACGACCGCGGCGAAGAAAATCCCGAAGACAGGCACCAGGTACAGAAAGACCGAAGTTCTTGCGACGCCAATCCGACTGATGGCGTGATTCCAGACCAAATTGGAGACGGCGGTGGCAAAAACACCTGAGAAGAGAATGAGGGCCCATTGCCTCGCATCGGGAACCGCTGTTGCAGCGACCGGTCCAAAGGACGACAGGGAAGCGTGAACAACGAGCAAGCACGTTCCGATGACGTAGATCACCCAACTGATCGTGACCGTGTGAAGATGACGAGCCAGGCGTTGGACGAGCGCGCCACCCGTTGCAAAGCTCAGCACGGACGCCACCAGCATCAGGTCGCCCACCCCCGCGCGAGACAAGCCGGCACCGGGGTGGCTCAGCACGACAGCTGCCACGCCACAAAAGCCCAAGAGGACTCCACAAATGCGTGGGCGCGTCAGCGGTTCACCAAATGCAATGGTGGCCAGAAGCGCCGAGAACAAGGGACTCAGCGCCATGATCAAGGCACCATTGGTTGCAGTAGAGCGCACCAGACCTCCGACAAACAGAACCTGGTTGGAGTACACCATGAGCACGGCACACACCACGAGGCCAAGCGTTCTTCTCCATGTGAACCCGGCCAGACCGTAGCGCTTCCAGATCACGATCAACGTGAGTGCGACACACGCAACCACCATCCGCACAGCGGCAACGACAAGAGGATCGAGCGCGCCCGTCAAGACCTTTACGGCCGAAACGTTCACCCCCCAGACCGCCATGGCGATGATCAGGATCGACTGAACCGATGTGATCGGATGGGCTCTGGCGCTCATGGTTCAAAGACCCCCGCACCAGGGGACGCGCTGTCTCAATGCGTGCGCAAAAGCCATACCTAGAACAAGGACACCAGCCGCCGAAACGGCAAATGCGATCGTCAAGTCGTTTCGCATCAAAAGCCGAGAGACCGCCGATACACGTGCGCAGCAAGCCCGGTCTGCGCTTCGGCGTCGTCGTTGGCCGCCAAGGTGTGCATGCCTTCGATGAAGTCCGCGTTGGAGTTTTCAACGGGTATCGGCGACCAGCGCAAGGGTTCGGGTTCAAGCGCGATGTCCCGCGTTGCACCCGTTGTCCAGACCGACTGTGAAAAAGCCTGGTACCGCCCGACCACCACGGAGGGCTGGCGCCGGCACATCCAGGAGCGCCGGTTTTCATGGCGAGGCGCCGTAAATGCGGTGCCAGAGATCAGCTCTGGATAGAGATCGAGGGGCGCAAGTTGCGGGCTGTTCCGACCCTGCGGCAATGCGCCAGCGACAGCCTCGGTGGCGTACTCGTTGCCAAAACCACTCTGGTAGCGGCGGTCGGCTATTGCTTGCTTCGTCATGAATTCCTCTTCCTGAAACACCGGCCGACTCTCGGGCCAGGTCACCCCTCGTCGCGTCAGCCTTCTAGCGTCTTCCACATCTCAACATCGCGTTCTGCCGTCCAGATGCGCGGGTCTGTGTACTTGGTTGCCTCGTCGTAGCAGCGCGTCACGTCGAACGGCATGCAGTGGTCGAAGATCACCCAGTGGCCGTACTTTGGCTTCATGGCAGCAAACGTGTCCTTGTAGACAGCATTGAGGTCCTTGCCTGCGGCGACACCTTTTTGCACGTTGGTGTACACATCGGCGATGAACTCACGCGTGCCGGCAAGGCCCCTGGCCACTTCATCGGGGGTTGTCAGTGCAGCGCCACGACCTGGAACGAGCACCTCGGGATTGAGAGCCGCCAGGTTGTCGAGCGTCTGTGGCCAGTCCTTGAAGTACGCGTCGCCTGCATAAGGCGTCGCATCGAACTCGACCAGATCGCCGCTGAGCAGCGCTCGTTCCTGTGGGAGCCACACCACAGTGTCGCCCTTGGTATGTCCACGGCCCAGTTGCAGCAACTGCACCTCGAGCTTGCCCAACCACACGGTCATCTTCCCCGTGAAGGTCATGGTGGGCCAAGTGAGTCCCGGCGGCACTGTCTCGACGTTCTGGAACAATCGCGGAAAGCGTCCGATTTCGCTCGCCTTGTCCTGTTCACCACGTTCGACGATCAGGTCGTACGTGTCCTGGCTGGCGAGAATGTGGTCGGGTTTGTAGGCCTCAGCACCTAGGACGCGAACCGCGTGGTAGTGCGTGAGGACCACATACTTGATGGGCTTGTCCGTTACTTCGCGAATGCGTCGCACCACATCGGCGGCCATGGCGGGAGTGGCCTGGGTGTCAGCGACCAGCACCGCGTCGTCGCCAATGATGATGCCGGTGTTCGGATCGCCCTCGGC
>JBARAF010000002.1:0-10840 GCA_049791695.1 Croceibacterium sp. | reverse complement strand
ATTGCGCGCAGTGCCACGGCCCCAACGGCATGGGCACCGGCTTGCTGGCCCGCCGCGTGCAACCGGCTCTGCTGGAAGAACGCGACAACCTGACCGCGCCTTACGTGATCCTCGCCGCCCGCCGTGGCCTCGGCAATATGCCCGCGATCCCGCGCGGCGAAGTCAATGATGCGGATCTGAAACTGATCGCGGATTACCTCGCCGCCGGGCCGCATCCGGCAGCAGGAGCAGCGAAGTGATCCGCGCCAGCCGCCGCGAAGCGATGATGGGCGCGCTGGCCGTGCCGACCCTGGCGGGCCTGCCGCAATGGCGCTGGCAACATGGCGAGGCATCCTTGCTGCTGCATGATCCCGCACTGGCTGCCGGCCGCCGCTTTGCCGCCGCAGGCACAGCGCGCGGCGGGCAGGTGGTGGCACTGGCGGGTGACCGCATCCGCCAGACGCGCCAGCTGCTGGCCGCGAACCCGGCGCTGGTTGCGGGCGTCAGCCTGGCCGCCGATGCGCTGCTGGTGGAAGAAGTGGCGGCAGAGGCAGGCTACACCCGCGTGGCGCTGTTCACCGGCTCTGGCGGGTCTTGCGCGGCGGAAGTGTGCCATCCCGGCTGGGCCGCTCTTGGCCGCATGGCGCAAGGCGCGGGTGCAAGCTGGGTCGAAGCTTTGGCAGCCTATGCCGCCGCGCCGGGCGGCCTGGGCACAGCGCCCGTTGCTACGAGAGCGCCGGCGGATGGGGCGAGCGTTCTGGGCTGGGTGCTGGCCGCGCGGGCCTGATCCAGCCTCTAGATCAGCCGTTTGCCCTGAACCGCGCGGGCCAGATCCCCTGCTTGCCCGGCGCGAGGATGCCCGCTGGGTCCAGCGCGTCCTTCAACCGTTCGTTCAACCGCCCCATCGCGCCGCCATTGAAGTCGAAGGTCCGCGCCACCGCGTCCATGTAATCGATGTGGGTGCGGTATTCGCCGAAGCCTGCCTCATGGGTATCGCGGATCAGGGCTTCGAACAGGGCGTTCACGCGGCGCTGCTGGTCGACATCGTCGCGGTTGTAGAGGATTTCGTTGACCGCCACGGTCTGCCGCCCGCCGACGCCGAAGGCGCCGTAATAGTCCACGCCGAATTCTTCGTAGCGGCGGCGCGTGCGGCGGAACTGGTCTGCCGCCAGCTTCGCGTCAGACGGCATCAGCGGTGAAAAGCCGAGGTGGCCGCCGCGCCCGCCGTACCAGTTGACCATCATCATGTCGCGCGTGGCGGGGATGCCCCGCTTGCTCTGGTCGATCGGGTCGCCTTGCCGCCAGACCTTCCAGTCGCTGCCGGAAATCCCGGCCTGCTTTGCGGCGGCGGAAATGATCTGCGCCTTGGCCGCGATCACTGCTTCCGGGCCATAGAGGTTCACTTCGGCATTCCACCAGCCGATGCCCAGTTTCTGGCGTATGCCCGCGCCCACATCGTCCGGCAGCAGGCCGGTCCCATCCCAGAACATGGATCGCGGGCCGACATAGCTGGCAATGCCGACATAGGAGACCCAGGCTGCGTCATGATCGATGATCCCGCGCAGCCGCAGCGGCGCGAATAGGGCAATGCCGCGTTCGATATCGTCGGCTTCCGGCAATTGCAGCGATAGCGACATGGTCGCTTCTGGTACGGGCATCAGCCACAGGCCAATCCGCGTGACCACGCCGAAATTGGATTGCAGGAACAGCTGTTCCCAACCCGGGCCATAGCTGTTCCTGGTGACATGCCATGCCGGGTTATTGGCCATCGCACCGGCACCGGTGCGCACCAGTTCGCCTGTGGGCAGCACCACTTCCATGCCGCAGATCTGCGCCGCATGGTCACCGTAAGGTTGCGGGCCAACGCCGCGTTCCAGCGCGTTGCCGGCCACGCTGCCCCAGGCATTGCCAGGCACGCTCAGCCACAGTTTGTGACCGCGCCGGGCCAGTTCGTCATACAGGTCGTAAAAGCCGACGCCCGGTTCCACCACGCAGTATCCGAGATCCTCGTTGATCTCGATAATCCGCTTCATGCCCGACAGGTCGAGCACCACTGCGCCCGCCTGCACCGGGGCCGCGCCGCCATAGCCGAAGTTCTTGCCCCGGCTGATCGGCCACAGCGGCACGCCCGTTTGCGCGGCGGCCCGCAGCAGGGCAGCTACTTCATCCGCAGAATGGGCCGCCACCGCGCCTGCGGGCTGGTGCTGCACCTGCCCGGCAAAAGCCATCTGGTCGCCATAGGCGGCGCGATCTTCCGCCCCGGTAAACACATGGGCATCGCCCACGATGGCGCTGGCGGCGGTGAAGAACCGGGCCAGCGCCGCGTTATCGGTGAAGGGTGCGCGCATCAGGGCGATCAGCGCTTGATAATCAGCGAATCGGGGCGCTTGCGCGGCACCCAGTTGCCGCGGCCGGGGAATTTTTCCAGCACCTGGCCATCCCACAGCCGCACGGTGCGGCGCTTGAAGCGCCATTCGCCATCGGTGTCGCGCACCGCGTGGTCATCGTACCAGCCGGCAAAGCGCAGCAGGTACGGCGGTTCGCCTTCGCATTCGGTGACAAAGGCGAAGCTGCGCAGCAGCACGCTGCCATCGGCCTGCGGGCGGTACTGGACCTGCGTCACGTGGTGCTGGCGGCCGGGGAAGCCGGGGGCATTGGCGTAATGCGCCATCAGGCCGCGGATCCCGGCGTGTCCTTCCCAGATGTCGGGTTCATCGAACACTTCTTCGCTCATCACGCAGTCGGCGGTGAAGCAATCCACCAGCCCATCGGCATCGCCGGTATCCAGTGCCCAGCTGTAATTGGCGATCAGGTCCTGCAGGCCCAGCCGGTCTTCGACGGACAATTTGGTCAACGCAACTCTCCCTTGATGTTGCCTCAATCGTAACACTCGTTATGATTGCCGCCAAGCGGGCGGATTCCCAATGATCGCGCCCCGGGGAGAGTGAACTTGGGCAAGATCATCGTTTCCGGCGCGTCCGGTCAGTTCGGCCACGCCACCGCCAGCGCGCTGCTCGACATCTGCAATCCGCAGGACATCATCTGCCTCAGCCGTTCGGTCGACAAGCTGGCCGATCTGGCCGCGCGCGGCGCTGACGTGCGGCAGGCCGATTTCGATGATCCGGCAGGGCTCGCCCGCGCAATGGAAGGCGGGGAGAAGCTGCTGCTGATTTCCACCCTGCGCGTCGGCACCCGGGTGGAACAGCACCGCAATGCCGTGGAAGCGGCCGTGGCCAACGGGGTGAAGCACATCGTCTACACCTCCGTCGTCGGCGGCGGGCTGGCCGACCATCCGGGCGTGGAGCAGAAGGACCATTACGATACCGAACAGCTGATCCGCCAATCGGGCGTGGCGTTCACCTTTCTGCGCAACAGCCTCTATTCCGACGCGGTCGCCACGGCGATGGCGATCCCGGCGCTTGCTGCCGGCAGCAAGCCGGACAATGCGGGCCACGGCAAGGTGGCGATGGTCAGCCGTGACGATTGCGTGGCGATGGCCGCGGCGGTGCTGACGCAGCCGGGTCACGAGAACAAGGCCTATGACGTGACCGGGCCGGAACTGCTTTCCATCCCGCAAGCGGTGAAGATGATCAGCGACATGGCCGGGAAGCCGATCGACCTGCAGCACGTCGATGATGAAGGGATGTACCAGTACTTCGATTCGCTGGGCGTGCCGCGCAAGGCTTCGGACGTGGTGCCCGATGGCCCGATCCCCTGGGCCAGCGAAGGCATGGTGACCTTTGGCCAGTCGATCCGCGAAGGGTTCTTCGATGTGAAATCGGACGATGTCGAACGCGTGACCGGGCGCGCGCCGCGCAGCTTGCACAGCGTGCTGGAACAGTACCAGGGTGCATGGCCCGCATGAACCGCATCGTTACAGCCGCCGCCGCACTGCTGGCGCTGACATCGTGCAGCTTGCGCAGCGATGAAAAGCCGGTCGTCGATACCAGCGCCTATGGCGCGGGCGACAACTGGGACAACCCCGGCGGTGACTGGGCGAGCAGCCACTATTCTCGGCTGACCGACATTACCAAGGCCAATGCGGGCGAGTTGGGCCTCGCCTGGGAATATGATCTGGGCACCGCCCGGGTGCAGGAAGCGACCCCGGTGGTGATTGACGGGGTGATGTACACCTCCGGCAACCTGGGCCGGGTTTACGCGCTGGATGCGACCACGGGCAAGGAACTGTGGACCTTCACGCCCGACATCGACATGCAGGCCAACCGTTCCGCCTGTTGCGACCAGGCCAACCGCGGGGTGCAGGTGCACCAGGGCAAGGTGTTCGTCGGCGCGCTCGACGGGATGCTCTATGCGCTGGATGCGAAGACCGGCGCGGTGGCGTGGAAGACCGACACCATCACCGATCATGCGCGCGGCTATACCAGCACCGGCGCGCCCGAAGTGGCCGGCAACCTGGTGATCATCGGCAATGCCGGGGCGGAATACGATACGCGCGGCTATGTCAGCGCCTATGATACCGCCAGCGGTGAGCTCGCCTGGCGGTTCTACACGATCCCGCACGATCCCGAGGACGGCCCGCAGGAAACGCAGGCGCTGGAAGATGCCCTGAAGACCTGGGATGCCGACAGCCGGTGGGACATCGGCGGCGGCGGCACGGTGTGGGATGCGATCAACTACGATCCCGAATTCGACCAGGTCATCATCGGCACCGGCAACGGCGGGCCATACCCGGCCAAGACGCGTTCGCCGTCTGGCGGCGACAACCTGTACCTCGATTCGGTCGTCGCGCTGGACCGCGCCACGGGCGAAATGAAGTGGCATTTCCAGGAAACCCCGCAGGACAGCTGGGACCTGACCGCGACCCAGCCGATGGTGCTGACCAGCATGGAAGTGGACGGCAAGAAGCGCCCGGTAATCCTGCACGCGCCCAAGAACGGCTTCTTCTTCGTGATCGACCGCGAAACGGGCAAGCCGCTGGCCGCCAATGCCATCGTCCGCACCAGCTGGGCCAGCGGGTGGGACCTCGCCACCGGCAAGCCGAAGCTGACGCCCGAATTTTCCGAATATTCGACCGGGCCGAAGATCGTCTTCCCCTCCAGCACCGGCGCCCGCAACTGGCACCCCGGCGCCTATGATCCCGCGCGCAACACGTACTTTGCGGCGGTGGTGGACATGGGCAACCTGATGTTCATCCCGCCCGGCCAGGAAAAGCCGGCGCACCAGAAGAAATTCCTCAACCCGTCGGCCGCGCTGATCTTCACGTCAGACCTGCAAGCCGCCGCTGCCACCCTGCCGCCGCCAATGCAGGCCGCGATCAAGGCCCTGCCGCAATGGCAGCAGGTGGTGGACAAGCCGTTCAGCAGCGAAATCCGCGCCATCGATCCGCTGACCGGCAAGACCAAGTGGGCCGCACCGTTTGACGGCTGGCAGGATCGCGGCGGCATGTTGGCCACGGCCTCCGGCCTCGTCATCCATGGCACCCTGTCGGGCAAGCTGGTGGTACGCGATGCCGATACCGGCGCAATCCTGAAAGCCATCGACACCGGCACGTCGATGCTGGCCGCCCCGATGACCTACCGGGTCAAGGGCGTGCAGTATGTCGCGGTGCAGGCGGGCTGGGGCGGCGGTGGCTGGGGCTTCGTCCCGCCTTATGCTGCAGCTTATGCCAAGGGCAATCGCAACCGCCTGCTGGTGTTCCGCATCGGTGGCGCGGAAACCCCGGTCCCGGCCGACCTGCCGCCGATCGAAGTTGCGGGCGAGGCTCCGCCGCAGCTGCCGGGCGTGACCCCGCAGATGCTCGCGATGGGCGGCGGGCTGTTCACCGAAAATTGCAGCATCTGCCATTCCAACCAGCCGCGCAGCCCCCTGCCGGACCTGCGCCGGATGAGCCCCGGCACGCACGACGCGTTCGACCAGATCGTGCTGCAGGGCCTGCTGTTGCCAAACGGCATGCCGCGTTGGGATGACCGGCTGAAGCCGGATCAGGTCAAGGCGATCCACGCTTTCCTGATTGCCGAACAGGCCGCGCTGCGCACCCGCGAACTGAAGCTCAAGGCGGCGGGCCAGCCGCTCGACAGCCGCAGCCTCACAATCTTGTCCAACTTCTAGGCCATCACGGCCCGCGACCAACCCGACTGGAGTGAACCAATGACCCCCAACGGCGTAACCATCCGGCATCCGGACAAGCTTTTCATCGGCGGCGAATGGGTTGCTGCGCAATCCGGCGGCGTGATCGAAATCTTCAACCCGAACAGCGAAGAAGTGGTCGCCCGCGTGGCGGAAGCCGGCGATGCGGACATGGATCGCGCCGTGGCCGCTGCCCGCGATGCCTTCGACAACGGCCCCTGGTCCACCACGCCGCCTGCCGAACGCGCGGCCAGGCTGATGCAGATGGTTGACCTGCTGGAAGCCCGCGTGCCGGAACTGGCAGCGGCCTGGACGGCGCAGGTTGGCGGCCTCGCCAGCTTTGCCCCGATGATGCACGGCGGCGCGGTGATGGGCCTGCGCGGCATTGCGGCGCTGGGCAACACCTTCGAATGGGAAAAGCTGACCAAGGGGCAGGCGGTCGATACCGTCATCGTCGCCCGCGAACCCGTCGGCGTGGTCGCAGCGATTGCACCGTGGAACGGCCCGTTCGCGATCATGGCCAACAAGGTGTTCTATGCCCTGGTGGCAGGCTGCACCGTGGTGATGAAGCCTTCGCCGGAAACTCCGCTGGAAGCCTATATCATCGCCGAAGCGGCCGAAGCGGCGGGCCTGCCGGCCGGCACGGTCAACCTCGTCACCGGGCATCGCGATGCGTCGGATCACCTGGTCAACAACCACGGGATCGACAAGGTGACTTTCACCGGATCGACCGTGGCGGGCAAGCGCATTGCCGAAGTCTGCGGCAGCCGCATCGCCCGTTGCACGCTGGAACTGGGCGGCAAGAGCGCGGCCATCGTGCGCGACGATTTCCCGATCGAGGCCGCCGCCGCGATCCTCGGCAACACCATCACCGTGATGAGCGGGCAGGTCTGCGCCATGCTCAGCCGCGCGATCGTCCCCCGGAAGCGGCATGATGAACTGGCCGAAGCCATTGCCGGGGTGATGAAGGGCATCACCATCGGCAACAGCGAAGATCCGGCCACCCAGCTTGGCCCGCTGGCAATGAAGCGCCAACTGGAACGGGTGGAAATGTACATCGAGGAAGGCAAGCGCAGCGGCGCGGACCTGGTCACCGGTGGCCAGCGCCCGAGCCATATGAACAAGGGCTATTTCATCGAACCGACCCTGTTCGCCAATGTCGACAACACCAGCCGCATTGGCCAGGAAGAAATCTTCGGCCCGGTGCTGGCGCTGATCCCGGCGGAAGACGAGGAAGACGCGATCCGCATCGCCAATGAAAGCAATTTCGGCCTCAACGGCAGCGTCTTCACCAATGATGTGCAGGCCGCATACGACATCAGCCGCCGCGTGCGGACCGGCGTGATGGGCCAGAACGGGATGCGCATGGAATGGAACGCGCCGTTCGGCGGGTTCAAGCAGTCCGGCCTTGGCCGTGAAGGCGGCGAAGAAGGGCTGTGGTCCTACGTCGAAACCAAGACCATCCTGCTCGACGGCGCACCTGCGCGCCTGTGATTTGGCTGTGATATGATTGCTGGAGCGGGCCGCAGGGTCCGCTCCAGTCACTCCGGCCCGTCGAACCCGGCCACCAGCGCATCCAGCCCGAAGGCGTAGGAACGGTCGAAACCGACCATTTCCGCCAGGTGATCGTGCATCGCGTCGGACTGTTCGTACAGCACCCACCCCAGCGTCAGCGACAGGACCGAGGCCTGGCAGGCCAAGGCCGTTTCCTTCGCCAGACCCAGCGCCACCAGCGGCGCGGCGGTGCGGTCGGCGGCGGCGGTCACGTCGGCTTCCACCGGACGCGCCGTGGCACAGAGCCGCGCGGAATAGGGGTGGGCCAGCAATTCCTGCCGGAACAGGTGGCCAAAAGCGCGCAGCCAGGCGCGCCAGTCGCCATCCTGCGGCGCGGCGGAAAATGCGCGGCGGTAAAATTCCCGCCCCATCAGGTCCAGCAGCCGTTCCTTGCTGTCGATGTGCCAGTACAGCGCCGAGGCCTGGACCCCGATCCGCCGCGCCAGCGCGCGCATGTTGAGCGCGTCGAGCCCGGCTTCATCCGCCAGTTCCAGCGCCGCATCCACGATCTGTTGCCGATCCAGTTTCACCCGCGCACTTGTTGCGGAGCGGACTCGCCTTGACAAGTGAACATCGTTCAATGAACATTGTTCAATAAGATCGAGAGGACCGCCAGATGACCTATGTCCGCAACGCTTGGTACGTCGCTGCCTGGGCGCATGATGTGCCCGCAGATGCGCCGCTGGGCGTGGAGATATTGTCGCAGCGGATCGTCCTGTGGCGCAGCGGTGAAGGCTTGTCCGCGCTGGAGGACCGCTGCGTCCACCGCCATGCCCCGCTGTCGCTTGGCCGCTGCGAAGCGGGGCGCTTGCGTTGCATGTACCACGGCCTGCTGTTCGACGCGGGCGGCACTTGCGTGGAAATTCCAGGGCAGGACATCATCCCGCCCAAGGCGCGGGTGGCAAGCTTCCCGGTGATCGAACGGCACAGCTGGATCTGGGTGTGGATGGGTGATCCGGCCATGGCGGACCCGGCGCTGGTGCCCCCGGCGGTCGGGTTCGACAATCCGGATTACCTGCTTGGCAGCGGCTATCTGGACTATGCGGCCGAAGCCCGGCTGATCAACGACAACCTGCTGGATTTCAGCCACCTCAGCTACGTCCATGCGCAAAGCTTCGGGCCGGGCCCGCAGTTTGCCCAGTCCTTGCCCAAGGTTACGCCGCTGGAACGCGGGGTGCGGTTCGAACGGTGGATCGAAGACAGCCTGGGCGCAGCGATGCGCAAATCGGACGAGCCGGTCGATCGCTGGCAGACCTATGACTTCCTGCTGCCCGGCGTGCTGCTGATGTGGAGCGGGAACTACCCCGCCGGTACGGCCGCGCGGCTGGGCCACCAGCCGCCCGATCCGGCCGAGGCGATTGCCGGGCTCAACTTCACCAGCCAGGCGGTGACGCCCACGACCGACAAGACTGCCCGCTATTTCTTTTCCTGGGGGCCCCACCGCAAACATGGGGACGAAGCAATGCGCGACGGGATGATGGTGCTGGCAGGCCAGGCCTTTGGCGAAGACAAGGTGATGATCGAGGCCCAGCAGCAAGTGATCGACCGCGATCCCGCCGCCACGGTCATGCCCACCGCGCATGACCGCGGGGTGACGCTGTTCAACCGGCTGGTCGAACGGCTGGCGCGGGAAGAGGCCGCAGCCGTTTAACCAATCGCCTCGGCGGCTTCTTCCTTGGTCAGTGCGGTGTCCAGTTTGTCCAGCAGGCGGGCAAATTCTGCCTGTTCCGCTTCGTTCAGCGTGCCGATCACCTGGCTGATCAGTTCGCGCCGGGTCGGTTCGGTGGCGGCCAATGCCTCGCGCCCGGCATCGGTCAGGTGGATGCGTTTCACCCGCCGGTCCTTCGCATCGGGCTCGCGCCGGATCAGGCCCTGCCGTTCCATTCCGTCGAGCGTGTCGGTCACCGTGCGCGGGGCAAGGCTGAACATTTCGGCAATGTCGGTGGCCCGCACCGGGCCCTGCTTCTGCGTCAGCAACAATACCTTGGTGCGCGCAAGCGACGCACCCTGGCGGGCCATGCGCCGGTCAAGCAGCCGCGTCAGGCGCAGGAACACCCCGCCAAAGCAGCTTGCGATGTGGTCCTCTCCGACCATCTTGTGAGGTGCCTCATTAAATGGTTGCATTTAACTTCCGATGCCACCATTTGGCGCCAGACGAAAGCCGTTAATTGAAGGCAGGCGAATCATGGCCGAATCCGCTGATGCACCCCTGGACAATGCAACATCCGTGGAAGAGGTCCCGCAGGACCTGCCGGAACTTGCGGCAGACCCGGGCAATGGCGCCAAGCGTCGCCGTGCCGGGCTGGTGGTGCTGGCGGTGGTCGCGGTTGCGGTGATTGGCGGCGGGGCCTGGTACTGGCGGCACGAGACCTATGGTCGTTACTTCCAGAGTACCGACAACGCCTATATCCAGAGCGACGCGGTGGTGATTGCCCCCAAGATCGGCGGTTATGTCGACCGGGTGCTGGTGGCGGAAAACCAGACCGTGGTGGCCGGGCAGCCGCTGGTGGAAATCGACCCGCGCGAACTGCGCGCCCAGACCGCGCAGATCCGCGCCCAGATCGAACTGGCGCAGACCAATGCCGATGGCGTGCGGGCGCAGATTGGCGAACAGCAGGCAGGCGTGGCACAGGCCCGCGCGCAGCTGGCCGCAGCGCAAAGCACGCTGGCTTTCGCCCGGTCCGAAGTCGCCCGCTATACCCCGCTGGCCGAAAGCGGGGCGGAACCGCGTGAACGGCTGGCGCAGCTGCGCAACCAGCAACAGCAGGCCGAAGCACAGGCGGCCAATGCCCGTGCCGCGTTGCTGGCGGCGGAACGGCGCGGGGCCACCTTGCAGGCGCAGGTGCAACAGGCACTGGCGCAAGGGCGCGGCAGCGAAGCACAATTGCAGGCGGCGCAGGTCAACCTCGGTTCCACCGTGCTGCGCGCGCCGGTGGCGGGCCGGGTGGCCAGCAAGTCGGTCCAGCCGGGGCAACTGGTCCAGCCGGGCACCCGGCTGATGTCGGTCGTGCCGGTGGAACGGATGTATATCGAGGCCAATTTCAAGGAAACGCAGCTGGCCCTGATGCGTCCGGGCCAACCGGTTTCCATCCTGGTCGACGCGTTGGACGGGGTGGAACTGCACGGGCGGGTGGAAAGCGTTTCCCCCGGCACCGGCGCGGAATTTTCCATCCTGCCGCCGCAGAATGCGACCGGCAATTTCACCAAGATCGTGCAGCGC
>JBARAF010000001.1:0-17496 GCA_049791695.1 Croceibacterium sp. | reverse complement strand
GGCGGAAAAGCTGCCGCAATTGCTGCTGTTCCGGTCGCCGTGGCTGTTCCCGTTCATGGTCTTCGCCGCGATGCTCGCGCTCAATGCACTCAACCTCTACCTGCTCAATTCCTGGCTGCCGACCGTGCTGCCGGGCGCGGGCCTGTCGCTGGACGATGCCGCGCGCGTTGCCGGGGTCGCCAACCTGGCGGGCCTTGCCATCGGCATCGGGGCCAGCCTGCTGGTCGATAACTGGCGCAAGGGGCCGGCGCTGATGCTGCTGTTCGGCTCCATGGCGATCAGCTTTGCCGCCATCGCCCTGACCGCGCCGGACCAAACCCGCTGGACCCTGCTGCTGATGGTCGGCGTTGGCGGGGCCAATGCCGGCGGCATGGTGCTGCCCGGCCTCGCCGCCTACCTTTTCCCGGCCCGCCTGCTGTCCTCCGCCGTGGGCATGGGCGTGCTGGTGGCGCGGCTGGGTGCCTTCGCCGGCCCGCCCCTTGGCGCCGCGATGCTGGCCGCCAAGGTCGCCCCGCAGACCTTCCTCGGCGTGGCGGCGATTCCGGCCCTGGCCTGTGTCCTGATGGCCCTGCTGATCCCCGCTGCACTGGCGGTCAAAGGCAAGACGGAGCGGGAGGAGGAGGCGCTGAGGTGAACGGCTGGACGCATCCAGAGCATGCCTCGATGCGGACATTTCCGGATTCATAGGCTATACAGCGACTTGCATGAAAGTTCTGGTTGGGGAGAGTCTCAATGCTGCCTGCAATCGAGATCCGGCGTTTCGACGCCCCAGACAATAGCCTCGACATGAAAGCGGCCGGTGGCATTGCCATAGTCACGACCGGCAATGGCAATACCGGAATGCTTGCAGTCTTCGAGCCGGGGTGGACCTGGGAAAAGGACGAAAAGCCTTTGCTCGGCGGTCCGGCAACGTGCCCGATGCACCACACCGGCTACTGCATTCGCGGTAATCTCGTTGTTCGCATGGTTGCAACGGGCGTGGAGACAAGAATCACCGTCGGCGACTTTTTCGAAATCCCGCCGGGCCATGATGGCTACGTGGAAGGCGATGAGCGGGTCGAACTCATTCTGTTCGCCCCGCCGGAACATAGCCACTGACGGGACGAGCCAGCCCGCTCCCTAAGCCCGGAAATCCAGTCCGCCGACCCGTTCCGCAAAGCGCCAGCCTTCGGCGGTGCGGACCAAACGGTCCCGGTACCAGCCAACCAGGGGGCTGTTCGCGCTCATTTGCGGCAGGCTGCCGTCGCTGGTCACGTCACCCTGATACAGGATGATCGCGGAGAAGGCGGTGGCCTCGTCCGGGCCCAGCACGTCAACCACGGTGTTGGCCACCACGTGGCGCTGGGTGCGCGGGGGGCGGGCCTTGAAGCCGGCGAGGATCGCCGCGCGGCCCACCACAGGGTCGCCGCCGCTGGGACGGCGCATCAGGCCATCTTTGGTGTACAGCGCGGCCACCGCGTCCCAGTCGCCTGCGTCGTTGCCGTTGGCGTAAAGGTTGATCAGGCGGGTGCAATCCGCCTCGATCGCGCGGCGCTGTTCTTCGGTCATGGTGGTCCTTTATCCGGCCGCTTCGGCGTCCATCATCGCCTGCAGCATCCGGCGGCCCTCTACCGCATTGGTATCGGACTTGACCATCAGTTCCGGCGGCGGGACGCCATCGTAGAGGTCGATCATCTTTTCGATCTCGGCCGAAGCGAAAATATCCTCGTCGATCACCGGGCCAAGGCTGTGGCGCATCCGTTCCACGTCCACCCCCGGCTCCACCGCCACGGCGAAGTGGTAATAACAGGTGCGCGGGGTGGCCGGTGTGATGCAGTGATAGACCCGGTTGCGGGAAATGAACTGGCCCGCCGCATCCGGGTGATCGTCGGGATAACCGACCAGCGTCAGCCCGCAATGGAACCCCGGCAGGTAACTTTCCATGCCCATCGACCGGTTGATCCGTTCCGTCGGATAGCGGCCCATGTTGTGCATCAGCGGCGGCAAGGGCGCATCGCGGATGTGGCGCATGGAGGAAACGAAGCCGGGCCGCTTTTCCAGCATTTCCGGGGTGGAGGCGTTTTCCAGCGTGCCGATGGACGTGCCGTGCAGGAAGGCGAGGTGCGACAGGTCGAACAGGTTGTCGTTCAGCAGCTGGTACCGGCATTCGACCTGGTGGAAGAACATCGTGTGCCCGGTCAGCCCTTCGCTGGCCGCCCCTTCGGCCAGCCCGATTTCATCGAGCGGCGGCAGCAGCGCCGGGTCCGCCTTGTCCGCATCACCGACCCAGACCCACAGCCACATCCCGTGTTCCGCCACCGGATAGGCGGGCACCCGCATCGCCTTGGGTACATGGACCTGTGACGGCACATCCACGCACTGCCCATCCGGGCCAAAGGTGATCCCGTGATAGCCGCAGACGATGGTGTCACCCTTCAGGCAGCTCTTGCCCAGGGGGAAGTGCCGGTGCGGGCAGCGCCCGTCGAGCGCCACAGGGGTGCCGTCTTCCTTGCGGTACAGCACCACTGGCGTGTTCACGATGGTCCGTTCCACCAGTTCGCGCCCCACCGCATTGGCGAAGGCGGCCACGTACCAGGCATTCTTGGGCGCGAAGCTGCCCGGCTTGAACGGATACATCGGCATAGTCTCCCACGGGGGCCGAATCGCGAAATCAGCCCTCTCGCCACAAGGTTTACACTGTAAGCTTGCATCGGGTCCAGTTCTATCGGATGGCCCGCAGCGATGGCCTATACCGGCAAGCTGACCCGCGAACGGATCGTGCATGAAGCGATCGACCTGCTGAACGAAAGCGGGATCGAAGCGGTGTCGCTGCGCCGGATTGCCGAGCGGTTGGGCGTCAGCGCCCCCTCGCTCGCCCGCCACGTGGGGGACAAGGGGCAGTTGCTGGCCCTGTTGGCGGGCACGATCTTCGACCAGGCGCTGGACCTGATCCCGCCGGGGCTGACGGGGGACGCCTGGCTGGAAGCATTCGGCCGCGCGCTGCGGGCCAAGCAATCGGAAACGCGCGATGTTGCCGCGCTGATCTCCACCTCGCCGGCAGACGAAAGCGGCAAGGTTGGGGAACGGCTGCGGACGCTGATGGCCGAGGCCGGGCTGACTGACCGGCAGGCGCAATTGCAGCAAGGCGCGATCCAGGCGCTCGTCACCGGCTGGATGACCTTTGAAAAAAGCCGCCGCGCGCGCACTTTCCTGGCGCAATTGCCGGGCGACGATGCCTTCGGCGCCAGCCTGAAAGCGCTGATCGCCGGGTTTGCGGCCGCGCGCCCCTAGTCTTCCGGCCGGGTGCTGCGCAGGAACAGCGATTCGCCGCTTTCGTCAGTCGCTTCCAGCGTGGCGATCAGGTGATCGACGATGGTGTCCAGCTGCGTCGCCTGTTCTTCGCTCAGCGCGCTGAACAGGTAATCGGCCACCTTTTCGCTCTGCGGGCGCATCAGGTGGTACAGCCGTTCGCCTTCCGGCGTCAGGGTCAGCCACTTGCGGCGGCGGTTGGCCGGATCCTGGCACACGGCAATGCGGCCATGGCGTTCCAGCGTGGCGACGGCGCGGCTGACGCTCATCACGTTGACGCCGGTGATATCGGCCAGTTCGTGGCTGGCGGTCTGCCCCAAAGCGCCGATCGTCATCAGCAGGCGGAATTCGTTCAGGCTGATCTTGTGGCGATGGGCCAGATGGGTGGAAAAGGGTGCCATCAACCGGTTGGTCAGCTTCAGCAACTTGTGCATGGTCGCCGTCCGGTCCGCTGCCAGATATGGCCGCCCGCCTTCCACCACCTGCATCTTCCCCTCAACCCTGCTCACTTTGCTTGACTGCACTTTCATTTCCGCATCGACAAGAGCGATGCACCTTTCCATCAACTATAACAATCGTTAGCGTTTTGGCACAGGGAATCACCCTGGGGAGAGTTGAAACCGCCATGACCGCCTTTCCGCAGTCCATCCATTTCATCGGCACCAATACGCCGCGCCGCGTGGAAATGTCCGTCCGCAACCTGACTGTCGAAGGGGACATCCCCGCCGAGATCGAAGGGGCGTTCTTCCGCGCCGTGCCGGACAACGCCCATGCGCCAATGTTCCCCGATGATATCGCGCTGAATGCCGATGGCATGATCGGGCGCTTCAACTTCGAAAACGGCGCGGTCGATTATGACCTGCGCTATGTCGAAACCGAACGCTACCTGGCGGAAAAGGGCGCCCGCCGCGCCCTGTTCGGCCAGTACCGCAACCCCTTCACCGATGATCCCAGCGTGGCGGGCGTGGACCGGACCGTGGCCAACACCACCCCTGTCTGGCACGCCGGCCGCCTGTTCATGACCAAGGAAGACGGGCGCGGTTACGAAGTGAACCCGCACACGCTCGCCACCGTCGGCAAGTGGGATTACCAGGGCAAGCTGCGCAGCCAGACCTTCACCGCCCATCCGCGGGTGGACCCGGTGACGGGGGAAATGTTCTTCTTCGGGTACGAAGCAGGCGGCCTGTGCACGCTGGATGTTGCCTATTGCATCGCCGATGCGGACGGCAACCTGATCAAGGAACAGTGGTTCGACCAGCCGTACTGTTCCACCATCCATGATTTCGTGATTACCGAAAACTACGCCATCTGGCCGATCTTCCCGACCCTGGCGGACATGGACCGGCTGAAGTCCGGCGGCGCGCACTGGGCGCACCATCAGGACCTGCCGAGCTATATCGGCATCATGACCCGTTATGGCGACGTATCCGAAATGAAGTGGATCAAGGGCCCGGTCGGCGTGTCCTGTTTCCACGAGGTCAACGCGTTTGAAGCGGACGGGCTGGTGCATATCGACCTGTGCCTGTCCGACACCAATGCCTTCGCCTTCATGCGCGAAGCAGGCGGGATCCACCGCCCGCAGCAGGAAATCCAGGGTGCACTGACCCGCTGGACGATCGACATGGCAAAAGCCGATCCGCAGATCGAGGAAAGGCCGCTGGGCCCTCCGGGCGACCTGTGCCGGGTGGCCGATGCCGATCAGGGCCGCCCGTACAACCGCGCCTGGTATCTCAGCATGAACCCGCAGATGAAAGGCCCGCCGATGCTGGGCGGCCCAGTGGGGGCCAATTTCAACTGCCTGCTGCGGATCGAACCCGGCAATGGCCGCATCACCGCACTGGAACTGCCGCCGGGCGCCGGGATCAGCGAACCCACCCATGTTGCCAGCAAGGATGCCAGCCACGGCGGCTGGTTGCTGGCCGTGGTGGACCTGCCGAACAGCCCCAATCCGGCCGACTATTCCAGCGAGCTGTGGATCGTGGAAGCAGACGCGGTGGAAAAGGGCCCGATTGCCAAAGTGAAGACCGGCCTGCCGCTGCGCAGCCAGGTCCATGGTTCCTGGGTGAGCCGTGACAAGCTGGATGCCAGCAAGGTGAAGTGACCAATCAGGCGGCCACCCGCCGGCAGCGCGGGGGCCGCCCTTTCCGGGAGGGGAAAGCCGATGTTCAAATGGGTTTATCACGCCAGCCGCGTGATCTTTGGCGGATGGTGGCTCTATTCGGGCTTGATGCATTTCCTTGATCCCAGCTGGCAGCCGCTGGGGCAGGAAAAGGCCGCTATCGATTTCACCCTGGCGCTGATTGCCAGCGGGCTGTTCGACTGGATCAAGGTGGCCGAAGTGGTGCTGGGCGTGACCATGCTGGCCAACCGGGCGATGCCGCTGACGCTGGTAGCGCTGACGCCGATCAACCTGGTGATCCTGTACTGGAACTTCGTGCTGGAAGTCGGCACCGTGGAATATGTGTTCGGCGCGCTCAGCCTGTTGTTCAATGTGCTGCTGGCCTGGCCCTGGCGGGCCCATTTCCTGCCGCTGTTCGTGTGGCGCGGAAAGGCCGATTACAGCATGGCCATTGTCCCGCCGCAGAACTGAGGCATAATCCCCTAAAACAAGAAACAGGTTAGGGGGATGAGGATGAACAGGACGCACCTGGCGGGGGTGGCGCTGATTGCGCTGCTGCTGCCGACGTCGATTTCCGCCTGGGCGCAGGAAAAGCCCGCTGCCACCGCAGACGCGCCGTACAAGGCGCAGCGTACGCCGTGGGGCGATCCGGACCTGCGCGGGATGTGGCCGGTAGATCAGGTGGGCCAGACCCCGCGCCAGCGGCCGGAGCATTTCGGCACCCGGTCCCAGTTGACGGAAGATGAATACCAGGCCGCGCTGAAAGTGGGGCGCGATGGCCTGTCACTGGGGGACCGGCAAGACAAGGTGGGCATCCTGGGCATGGGCCACTGGGCCGAACGCGGCCTGCCCTTGCGCCAGACATCGCTGATCATGGAACCGGCCAATGGCCGGTACCCCCCGCTGACCGCTGCCGGGCAAGCCGCTGCGGCGGCGGAAAAGACCAGCTGGAACCACACCAGCTTCAACGTGATGACCGATTTCGGGATCTTCGACCGCTGCATCACCCGCGGGATGCCCGGATCGATGCTGCCGGGTGCCTACAACGGCGGGATCCAGATCCTGCAGGCGCCTGGGCTGGTGACGATCCGGCTGGAGATGATCCACGAATCCCGCATGGTCTGGCTGGATGGCCGCGCCCCGCCCCCGGCAATGGTCACCAGCGCGCTCGGCTGGTCACGCGGGCATTGGGAAGGGGATGCGCTGGTGATCGAAACCAGCAACTTCACGCCGGGGATGAGCAATGGCCCCAGCCCCAACAGCGCGGCGATGACGGTGCGCGAAAAGCTGACCCCGCAGGGCCCGGACACGATCCGTTACGAAGCCTGGGTGGCCGATCCGGCGATGATGACCACGCCGTACAAGATCGATTTCCCGTGGACGCGGAACCCCGGGTACAAGTTCTTCGAATATGCCTGCCACGAAGGCAACGTCTCGATCCGCGATTACATCAAGGCCACCGGCACTCGGTTCGCGGCGGAACGAGCGGCGAAGATGGCGGCCGGGCAGACGCAATAACGGCTCCCTTGCTCATGCAGGGGGTCCGGGCCGTAACGCGCGATTTGTGTTTCCTGAAACCCCTGCCTGCGCAGGGGAGCAGCCGCCTTACTGCTTGGCCGCGGTCTCGCTCGGCGCAGGCGTCGCTTCGGCCTGCTGCACCGGAATCTGTGCGGCAGGCGGCGCAGCGGTGCGATCCGCTTCTTCGGCCATGCCCTTGCGGAAGCTCTTGATCCCCTTGCCGAAGTCACCCATCGTTTCGGAAATCTTGCCGCGACCGAACAGCACGAGGATGACCAGGGCAACGATCACCCAGTGCATCATCGAAAAGCCACCCATAACCCAAACTCCTTTGCTGCCGCCCTTTTAGCAGCAGAGATGTGTCAAAGCCATGAACTGTTGCGTGGCTGGCCGTGATTCAAGGGCAAATGCCCCCTCCCGCGGCCGGAAGGGGGCAAAAGTGCGATCAGGCCGCCTTCTTGGTCAAGGCGTTGGCGAGAACTTCCGAAACGTAACCGAACACCGCGCCGATCACGATCGAGCCGATCACCGGCACCACCGCTTCGGTCGGGCTCTTGCCCGCCAGGATGATCGGGCCGGCGATGGAAGCAAAGCCATAGACGCTGGCGGGGATGGTCGACAGGATCGACACCGCGCTGGCGAGGCAGATCACCGCCGCGCCCACGCCCACGGCAATCGCGGTACCCATGGCACCCATGCCGGCGAGCGGGCCACTGGCGGCCATCACGGCAGCCATGCCGACAATCGCGCCGAAGCTCATGCACACCACGGTCGTGGTCGAACCCTTGATCCCGCCACCCGAATGGAAGTGGCAGCCCCAGGCAATGAAGGAAATCCACACCAGCCCGGCCAGGATAGTGGTGGCAAGCGGCCCGACATAAAGCCAGGTATCGAGGACGGCGAGCAGGCCGACGGATGCGGCCAGCGCGAACAATGCAGGCATATTGGAAACTCCCCCTAGCGATTTTCTCATTTTCGCCCGCGTGTTGGTCCGCGGGTCGGCGGGAAGCTATGCCAAGATCGGTTCAACGCCAAACGGTTTTGGCGCAGCCCATTTTCCGGCTCTCCCGTTCAGAAAATGCCGTTTGCATGGGGCAGCACTTCGGGGATTTCCTGCAGCACTTCCCAGTGTTCCTTCACCTTGCCCCCTTCCAACCGGAAATAGTCGATGATCGACATGCCCGGATCGCCGGGGAAGCGAACGGTGTGGATGTGGAACACGGTGAAATCGCCATCCACGAAACTGGCCTTGATCGAAAAGCTGATGTCCCCGAACCGCCCGGCCCGATCGGTAAAGAATGCGCGCAGGCCTTCCTTGCCTTCACTGGCGGCGGTGGAATGCTGGATGTAATCGTCGGCCAGGAATTCATCGATCTTGCTGGCGTCGAACCGGAACAGCATCTCGTGATACATCCGGGTGCAGAAATCGAGATTGGCCTGTTCGCGCGGGGTGCGGCTCATGGCGATATCCCTCAGACCAGCGCGTAATAGCGCAGCAGGTTGCCGTCGGCACGGCGTTCGCCCACGCCAATGAACACGTGCTTGGTCAGCCAGTCATGCTTGCCTACCGGGCATTCGAAAGTGGGATTGCCGCGCAGGTAATAGTCTTCGTGCGCCACCGGTTCGCCGCCGTTGAAGGCCCAGTCCCGCAGGCGGGCCATCGTATCGGGCTTGCGCCCCCACAGGAAACCCTTGTTGTTCAACAGGATGATCGTGCCGTCATCTTCCTCCAGCAAGTACCGCGCATCGAACACGGCCACGTCATCCGGGCGGAAATAGGCATAATCGCCGCCGGAACCGGGGATCGCCCGGCCCTTGATCTGCGGCCCTTCGAACGTGCCGCCCTGGACCAGCACCGCACTGCGCATGCCGCCGGCGGGCACCGGAGCCATGGTGTAGACTTCGGGAAACTGGAGCCGGACTTCCATCACGAATTCCATCCGCGGGTTATCAACGGTGGAAAACGGGCCGGGGAACGGGGTGGTATCGGAAAAGGTCATCAGCGCAGCTCCAGCAGGCCACCGTCCACGAACAGGTTGGCCGCGACGATAAAGGATGCGTCATCGGACGCGAGAAACAGGACCGCCTTGGCAATTTCATCGCTGGTGCCCATGCGGTGGACGGGGATGACCTCGATCATCTTTTCCTTCAGCGCCGCCGCGCCTTCATCCGTCATGCCTGGGTTGCGATAGAGCAGCGGGGTGTCGATCGGGCCGGGGCTGACCATGTTCAGGCGGATGCCATCGGCGATCAGTTCCTTCGCGAACACCTTCATCGCGGCGTAGAGCCCGCCCTTGGCCGCGGCATAGACGCCGTTGCCCGGCAGGCTGGCATGGGCGCCGATGGAGCCGGTGACGACCACCGAACTGCCCCGCCCCATGATCCGCGTCGCTTTCTGCAAGGCGAACACGCAGCCTTTCAGGTTGATCGAATTGGTCGTGTCCCAGGCTTCGGGCGTGATGTCCTTCAGGGTGGCGAAACCGCCAACCCCGGCATTGATGTACAGCACGTCGATCCGGCCGTGCTCGGCCTCGATCTTGCGCACCACTTCCTCGCTGCTGGCGATGTCGGCAATGTCCGCCGCATGGCCGGTGCTGCCGGGAATGGAAGCGACCGCCGCATCGATGGTCTGCTGGTTGCGGCCGGTCAGGTGGACCGTGGCCCCTTCGGCCGCGAAGGCCTGTGCCGTGGCCAGCCCCATGCCGCTGTTGCCGCCCATCACGAGGACGACCTTGTTTTCGAACCTGTTCATTCTCTGCCTCTCCCGCTCGTCCTGAGCCTGTCGAAGGACGTTGCGCTGCGCCCACCCTTCGACAAGCTCCGGGTGAGCGGGTTTGATTATCCTAGAACGGCCCGATCGGGTTTGGCCCGCCTTCGACCACGTCCTGCATCACGTCCCAATGTTCCGCGATCATCCCGTCTTCCAGCCGGAAGATGTCGATCACGGCCCAGCCCTTGTCATCCGGCGTGCGGCGGACGTGGTAATGCACGGTCACGTGGTCACCATCGACAAAGGCGCGCTTCACGTCATGCACGGCTTGCGGCGTGGCGGCGCGGATCATGTCGAGGAACTTCTTCAGCCCTTCGCGGCCCGGCTCCGCCATCTGGTTGTGCTGGATATAGCCGGGCGCAATAAACCGATCGACCGCGGCCGAATCCATCGGGTTCAGCACATGGGCGAACATATCCAGCACCAGCGCCAGGTTCGCTTCTTCCTGCGGCGTCCGGCTCATGCGGCCACCTGTCCGGGCAGCTCTGCCGGGGCGAGCGAACGGCCACGGATCAGGTCCGCCGCCTTTTCACCCAGCATGAAGGCCGGCAGGTTGGTGTTGCCGCCGGGCACGGTCGGCATCACCGAACAGTCCGCCACGCGCAGCCCTTCCACGCCGATCACCCGCAATTCGCTGTCGACCACGCTGCGTTCGCCCATGCCCATCGCGCAAGTGCTGGTGGGATGCTGTGCGACGTAGCAACTGGCGCGGATGAACGCGTCGAGGTCCGCATCGCTTTCCACTTGCGCGCCCGGCGTGCGTTCGCTGGCGATCAGGTCCGCCATCGGCGCGGTGTTGTAGATCTTGCGCGTGGTGCGGAAAGCGCGGCGCATCTGTTCGCGGTCGCTTTCGGTATCCAGGATATTGAGCGTGACCGATGCTTCCTGGCGCGGGTCGGCGCTTTTCAGTTCCACCCAGCCGCGGCTGTCGGGGTGCAATTGCACGATCCCGGCCCAGAACACATGGTCCTGCACCGCCTTGATCCCGGGGAACCACGGCTGTGCGTCGAAGCGGATCGGGTTGACCATGATCTGCAGGTCAGGCCGGTCCAGGTGCGGCGCAGTGCGGATCACCACGTTGCAGCTGTTCACCTGGGTCGCCATCGTGCCCTTGCCGGTGAAGGCCCACAGCAAGGAATTGAGCGCGATCCGGTCCCACCTGAGGTGGTTGAGGAAGGTCACCTGTTCCCTGGCGTTGAATTCCAGCATCGCACAGGGGTGTTCCTGCAGGTTGCGGCCAACGCCGGGGCTGTCATGCAGCACTTCGATTCCGTGGCTTTTCAGGTGCGCCGCCGGACCAATGCCGGACAGCATCAGCAGGTGCGGCGAATTGTAGGTGCCGCCAGACAGGATCACTTCCCGCCGGGCGCGGATCACGCGCGGGCCATCGGCACTGTCGATTTCCACGCCCACGGCGCGCTTGCCTTCAAACACCACGCGGCGGACCAGCACGCCGGAACGGACCTCCAGGTTGCGGCGGCCCATCGCCGGGCGCAGGTAAGCGGTGGCCCCGCTGGCGCGGCGGCCACGGGCGTCGATCGTCTGTTCTCCGCGGGCAAAGCCTTCCGGGTGCGCCCCGGCCAGATCGTCAGTCGTGTCGAACCCCGCGGCCTTCGCCGTGGCCATCATTTCTTCGTGCAGCAGGTGCGGGGAATCGATCGGCCGCACGGCGATGGGGCCATCGGCCCCGTGATAGGTCGTGTCACCGCGCCAACTGCTTTCGGACTTGCGGAAGTACGGCAGCACGTCGGCATAGGACCAGCCCTTGGCTCCCATCTGCGCCCACTGGTCATAATCCGCCGGGTGCCCGCGCATCGCGAACATTCCGTTGATGGAACCGGAACCGCCCATCACCTTGCCCCGCGGCAGCGGCATCCGCCGGCCTTCCAGGTTGGGTTCTTCCTCGGTCCAGTAATTCCAGTTGAAGCGCGGATCGGGCATCGCCTTCAGGAAGGCGAGCGGCATCTTCAGATAGGGGTGGTTGTCCTCCCCGCCGGCTTCCAGCACCAGCACGCTGTTGGCCGGGTCCTCGCTCAGCCGCGATGCCACCACGCAGCCGGTGCTGCCCGCGCCCACGACGATGTAATCGAACTCGGCCATTGTCACTCCCACACCTCATGGCCCTGAACGGCCCTTGCGGCATTGGTAACGGTCGTTAGGATTGCTGGCAAGGAGAGGGAGAAGCATCATGTCCACCATCACCGCCCCGGCGGATTACCAGCGTTACGCCGATGCCTTCAACGCGCGCGATTATGACGCGGTGTTCGATTTTTACGGCCCGGCCCCGCGCATGGCGTTCTTCGGCATCGAAATCACCACCCGCCAGCAATTGCGCGATTTCTACGGCTTCCTGCACCAGTACGTGGTGGAAACGGTGGAAGTGGAACGGATTGCGGTGAGCGACACCCTGTGCGCCGTGGAAGGGATCGTGCGGATCGAAGCAACGCAGGACCTGACGCGCGAGGCGCTGGACGCCAACGGGATGGAACAGTTCTTCCCGATTGCGAAAGGCGAAGTGCAGGTGATGCGGCAGTACATCCATTACCACCTGGCGGACGGAAAGATCGCCAGCGTCGGCTGCGCGTTGGTGCCCTGAGCAGCAGCTGACGCGAAGTCGGGGGCGCACAAAGGGTGCAGACACGCCAAGAACCTGTTGGTTTCCGGACGAGATTTGCGCCCTTTTCGCACTTGCGTCATTTTCGCATATCTGAAAGAACAGCCCCTCGGATTACAAAGGGACTTCCATGATCAAGACCACCCACGTCGGCAGCCTTCCGCGCGGCCCGGAGCTTGTTCCGGTGCTGCTGGCCCGCGACAAGGGCGAGCCTTATGACGCGGCGGAGTTTGACCGGCTGGTGCAGGCGGCGATTGACCAGGCAGTGGCCGATCAGGTTGCCGCCGGGGTTTCCATCGTGTCCGATGGCGAACTGGGCAAGGTCGGCTATTCGACCTACATCATCGAACGCCTGAGCGGTTTTGGCGGCCATTCGCCGCGCAAGCCCGCGCTCGATCTGGCTGCCGTGCCGGACCTGACCAAGAAGCTGGCCCACATCATGGGCGCGCAGGAATTCACCCGCGCCAGCGCCATCAGCAAGGTGGAACTGGTCAACCTGCAACCGCTGCATGACGATGTGCGCCGGATGAAGCTGGCGCTGGAACGGCACGGGAATGGGGTTGCCGCGTTCCTCAATTCCGCCAGCCCCGGCCTGATCACTGCCTTCCAGCCGAATCAGTATTACCCCACCCACGAAGCGTATCTGGCCGATCTCGTCACCGCGATGACGCCGGAATACGAAGCGATTGTGGCTGCCGGGTTCGACCTGCAACTCGATTGCCCGGACCTGGCGATGAGCCGCCACACCGGGTACCAGGACATGAGCGAGGCGGAATTCCTGCGCACCATCCAGGCCAATGTCGATGCGCTGAATGCCGCCTGCGCCAACATCCCGGCGGACAAACTGCGGATGCACGTGTGCTGGGGCAATTACGAAGGCCCGCACGATTTCGACATTCCGCTGGAAAAGATCATGGACATCGTGCTGTCGGCCAAGCCGGCGACGATCCTGTTCGAAAGCGCCAACCCGCGCCACGAACACGAATGGGTGGTGTGGCGCGACGCGGAACGCGCCGGCAAGCTGGAGGGCAAGATCCTCGCCCCCGGCTTCATCGACAGCTGCTCCAACTATCTGGAAACGCCGGAACTTATCGCGCAGCGGATTGAACGCTTTGCCGATTTCGTCGGCAAGGACCGGGTGATCGCCAGCAGCGACTGCGGCTTCGGCACTTTTGCCGGATACGGCAAGATCGACCCGTCGATTGCCTGGAAGAAGCTGGCTGCCCTGCGCGAAGGCGCCGATATCGCGGACGCCCGGATTTCCTGAATATGAGCGACGTGGCCCAATCCAGCCAGGTGAAGTCCGCCACCCGCACGCTCGATATCATCGAGTACGTGGTGGCGCATGACCGGCCGCTGGTGGCGCAGGAAATCGCCACCGCGCTGGGCATCCCGGTGTCCAGCCTGTCGTACCTGCTCTCCACCCTGGTGGACCGCGAATACCTGGTGCGCGATGGCCGCCGCTATTCCGCCGGGCCGGGGCTGGACCGGTTGCAGGTGAAGGGCGGCGGGCTGTTGCTGGCCGAACGGGTCGCGCCCCTGGTGCGCTCCATCCGCGTACAGCTGAACGAAACCGCCAGTTTCTTCGTCCGCACCGGCTGGGAAGTGGAACCGATCGTCACCGAAACCAGCGAACAGGCGCTGCGGTACTCCGTCACCACCGGCCGCCGCCTGCCGATGCACGTGATGGCCGCGGGCAAGGCCCTGCTGGCCGCCCTGCCTGACGAAGAACTGGACCGGTACTTCGCCGAAAGCCTGCGCGAGAAATTCGCGCCCGACACGATCACGTCGGAAAAGGCGCTGCGCAAGCAGATCGAAGAAACCCGCCGCACCGGTTACGCCGTGACGGACGAAGAATACTCGCTCGGCATCCGCTCCATCGGCCATGCGGTGACGATGAACGGCGAAGTGGTCGGCAGCCTGTCCTGCGCCATTCCCAAGGTCCGCTGGACCCCGGAACTGGAAGCGCGGGTGATCGAACTGCTCGACCGGACGTCCGGCCTGCTGGAAACGAAGTGACACCCGGCGCAGAACGGCCGCCGATCCAGATCCTGATCGATGCCGATGCCTGCCCGGTGAAGGAAGAAACTTACCGCGTCGCCGCCCGCTACCGCGTGCCGGTGGTGGTGGTCAGCAACTCCATCATCCGTATTCCGCCGGACCCGCTGGTGACCCGCAAGGTGGTCAGCGATGCGTTCGACGCGGCGGATGACTGGATCGTGGAACAGGCCGGCCCGCGCAGCGTGGTCATCACCGGCGACATCCTGCTGGCCGACCGCTGCCTGAAACTGGGCGCGACAGTGATCGCCCACACCGGCAAGCCGTTCACCGACGCTTCCATCGGCAGTGCCATCGCCACCCGCGCGATCATGGCCGACCTGCGCGCCAATGGCGACGCGGTGGGCGGCCCGCCCGCCTTCAGCAAGACAGACCGATCACGCTTCCTCTCCGCGCTGGACCTGGCGGTGGGGAAGCTGGTGCGGGCCGGGTAACGCAGCCTGCGGCGCTGGTCGTCAGTCCTGCCAGCCTTCGGGAACGCCGTTTGCGCCCATGATCTGGCGGCTCTTGATCCACCAGCGGCCATTGCGCTTCACCAGCGTATCAAATTCCCGGCCCTGGATCAGCAGCTTGGGCGCTTCGCCCTGCTTTTCGATGGTTGTTTCGGTAAAGACCAGCCGCGCGGTGGCACTGTCGCCATGGACGCGGACCAGCAGGTTGCTGATCAGGATGTTGAGCGAAAACGACCGGCGCTGCGGCGCATCCGCCGGCACTGCGGCATAGGCCCCCTTGATCGCGGCAATGCCCTGATAGCGATTGGCGCCCAGGATCATCTCGCCATCTTCGGCATAATATTCCGCCACCCGGCTTTCCACGCCGCCGCCGAAATGGGTGTAATAGCTGGTCAGCAAATCCTCAATCGCAGCGCGATCGGCCAGTTCAGTGGCGGTCAGCGGCACGCCTTGCGCGGCCACTGATCCGGCCGGAACCACGGCCAGTATCAACGCAGCGGTCAGTGCAGTCACAGTGTTGCGGATCATCGTCACCCCTCCCAGAAGTTCACCTGACGGGCGTACGACATTTTCGCATCAACCCGGCTGTGGCGTTCTAAGCGCGAGTTGCAGGCCGGGTCGAACAGTTTTCTCGCTAAACCGCAATCGGCCTCACGGCGCTGTATCGGCACAAAAAAAGGGCGACCACCCTCTCGGATGACCGCCCTCTTTTCAGTCAACCTTGCGGTCGATCGGCTTAGGCAGAAGCGCCCTTGCCGGTCGCGCGCCAGCTGTCGGCGTAGGAGTTACGCGCAACCGACGAGTACGGCACCGGCGAGACGATCGCCTTGATTTCCGTCTGCACGTGCGGTTCCACGGTCGGCTTGCTGGTGCCGCCGTTGGGTTCGCCCCAAACCAGCGTCACTTCCTTGCCGAATTCGACGTGCGCCGGATCGATCATCGCGAGCGACAGCATCGCGCCTTCGTTCGACGAATAGCCGATCCAGGTCGAAACGCCGATCACCTTGCCGTCCACCTTCACTTCGTCGAACGGGTGCATCGCGTACACGGCGCTCGGGAATTCGAAGTACTTGGCGCGGTCGCCGTTGGCGAACATCGAGGACATTGCGCGCTGCACGTCCTGCGGGTCGAGGGCCAGGGTCACCTTGGTCTTGTGGGTCTGGGTGGCCATCTTTTCGAGGGCTTCGCGGCCGACGAAATCATGGTCGAACTTCACGATGTGGCCGTAACCGATGTCCCACGGGGTCAGGTAGTAGCCTTCGATGCTGTCCGGAACGTACGAACCGCCGATGGAGCAGACGCCGGCATAGGACTTGCCCGAAGCCCATGCGCGGTAATCCTTCATCATCTGGCTGTCGCCGGTGAAGAAGGCCGGCAGCGGGCTGGGGAGCCAGCCGGATTCCAGCGTGTTGGACGAATAGGCGCGACCGCCGACCAGGGTCAGGCCGTCGTTCTTGCCGGCTTCGACCAGCGCAGCGTGAACCGCGGCGTAGTCTTCCCACGGGCCGAACAGTTCGTAACCCGGCTGGCCAGCCATGCCGTGACGCAGCGCGATCACGTCCTTGCCGGCGATGTCGACGTGAGCCATGTTGAAGAACTTCAGGTCCGGAGCGGCAGTGCCCATCGCGGTGCTGAGGATCTTCATCGCGTTCGGGCCCTGGAGCTGGAAGCGATAGTTCTTGCGGACACCGTCAGTGCGCAGCGCGGTGCGTTCGTCACGCTCCACGGTCACGTCCCACTTGGTGCCATCGGCCTTCGGGTACTGGGCGTGGAATTCCACCCATTCGATTGCCGGGGCGCGGCCGACCAGGCTGAATTCGTTTTCAGCGAGGTAGAACAGGATCACGTCGCCGATCACGTAGCCATCCGGGGTCACCGGAACGTACTGCTTGGCCTTGTTGACGGTGAAGTTCTTGAAGCTGTTGATGGCGGTGTATTCCAGCAGCTTGTAGGCATCCGGACCGCGCACATACAGTTCCACCATGTGGTAGGACTGGTTGAACAGCACGGCGGTCTTCGACCATGCGCGCTGTTCGTTGCGCCAGTTGGAATATTCTGCCGGCACGCCCGGGTACACGTTCGGGCCAACCTGCTGGTTGCGCAGGAAGTCGACGACGTTGCCGGCCGAATCCAGCTTTTGCTGAAGGTTTTGGTCACTCATGGTCATGCCTCTCCATTCGAAAGGGTTGGTAATATTAGACTTGGCGGAAAATCTCACGCGGGCATTGCGAGCCAGCGGGCGATGGCGGCGTTCACCGCGTCCGGCGCTTCTGCGGGCAGCATATGCCCTGCGCCGGGGACGATGACGAGTTCTGAATTGGCGATCCGGTCGGCAATGGCGGCGTGCTGAGCGGGCGGGGCCCAGGCATCCAGTTCGCCAGTCATCACCAATGCCGGGCAGGCGATCTGTTCCAGCAGCACATCCTGCACCGGGCGGTTGATCTGCGCGGTGATCTGCGCGTCGAACATCGCCTGGCCATTATCGAGGCACATCTGCCGCATGCCGTTATACAGGTCTGCCTTGTCGCGGTTGGCCGGGGCCACCATCGGCGGCAGCCATTCGTCCACCAACGCGGCAAAGCCCCGGGTATGGCCCACCTGGCTGAGCGCGCGGCGGCTTTCCGCTTCACCCGGGCGCACCCAGTGAACGCCAGTGGAGCTGAGCGCGATTCGCCGC